>JAGGSY010000102.1 GCA_021158845.1 Caldisericia bacterium | reverse complement strand
TGTAAACTTTTATTTATGAGAAAAATTATTAAATATTCATGGGATAAAATGGGAGAGTTTATAGAAAGGAAGAATAGATTCCTTGGTATTGTAAAAGTGGAGGGGAAATTATTGGAAGTTCATATACATGATTCCGGAAGGCTTGGGGAAATACTTTACAAAGGCAACACTGTTTTTATAAAGAGAGCAGAGGGGGAGAAAAGAAAAACCCAGTGGGATTTAGTTTTAGGTAAAGTGGATGAATACCTTATCCCTGTACACTCTGGTTATCACCGTAAGATATCAGAGGTTTTAATAAAAAAGATAAATATTTTTGGAAATGTTAAATATATAAAGCCAGAATTCAAGTTTAAAGATAATAGAATTGATTTTTTCCTTGAAAAAGAGGATGGAGAGAAGATACTTGTGGAGGTTAAAGGATGTACACTTTCAAAAGATAAGGTTGCCCTTTTTCCAGATGCTCCAACATCAAGGGGAGCAAAGCACATAAATACTCTAATTTCTGCTGTTAGAGAGAATTTTCAGCCCTATCTTCTTATTCTTGTATTAAGACCGGATTCAACCTGTTTTCTTCCCAATGAGGAAAATGATTTCCACTTTGCAAAGGTTTTTTATAAAGGATTAAAGGAGAGTATAAAGATAAAGCCGATTATCATTGAGTATAAAGATGGATGGTTATATTATAAAGGTGAAACCCCTTTATGTAAAAAGGAAGTAGAGGAGCAGAATATTCAATCATAGAAGGAATTGATTGAATTGATGAAGTAACATTAAAAGAATAAGGTGAGGTGAAGTATGAATTTAGATTTACTCAAAAAGCTTATTGAAACACCGGGAGTTAGTGGTTTTGAGTCAAAGATAAGAGAGGTAATTAAAGAGGAAGTAAAAAAGAGAGACCCCGATGAAGTCTATGAAGATACCCTTGGAAATCTAATTGTTGTAAAGAAGGGAAAAAGAGAGGGCACTATTCTTTTTATGGCACATATGGATGAGTTGGGGATGGTAGTTTCATCCATTGATGAGAAGGGATTCATTGGATTTCAGAAGCTGGGAGGAATAGATGATAGAGTGCTTGTTTCAAGAGTTGTAAGACTTATCACAGAGGATAAGGAGATCTATGGAGTTATAGGAATAGTTCCACCCCATCTATCTGTTGATAAGGAGATGGAGGGTAAAATTACTCCCTGGTATAAACTTCAGATAGATATTGGAGCAAAATCAAAGGAAGAAGTTATCTCCCTTGGTATAAATCAAGGCACACCAATAGTATTTAAAAAAGATTTCCTTTTGCTTAACAATGATCTTGTTGTCTCAAGAGGACTTGATGATAGGTTTGGTTGTTTTATCCTTATAAACTTACTTGAGATGTTTAGAAAGACCAAACCCCTGAATACATTGGTTTTTGTCTTTACAACAGAAGAAGAGATTGGATTGAGGGGAGCATCTGTTGTTGCTCCTCAATTAAATCCCTTATTAACTGTTGTTGTGGATTCAATATCAGCATCAGATTTTTCCTTAGTTAGCCTGCCTTATAAGAACTCCATTGTTGTTGGAAAGGGACCTGTGATAAGAAAAGTTGACAGAAGAATGGTTGTGGATGAAAAACTTTTTAATTTCTTTTCTAAGTTTATGGAGGAGAAAAATATAGAATTTCAAATTGGTGTAACTGGTGGTTCAACCGATGCATCCATTGTTGAAACTGAGGGAGCGGGTTTTTATTCTATTCCTCTCTGCTTCCCCTTGAGATACACCCACTCTACTGTGGAAGTTGTTTCATTGAAAGATGGAGAGAAATTAACCAGAGTGCTTTATGAGCTTGCCACAAATCAAATAGAGATATGAATGAGATTGAAGAGATTAAAAATATATACAACAGGATAAAAAGGAACATAGAACAAAGAATAGATCAATTTAAAGAGGTATGGAAGAGGGGAAATGATTATGAATTATTCTCAGAATTTGCTTTCTGTCTTCTTACACCTCAATCAAAGGCAAAAGTATGCTGGAATGCCATTCTTGAGTTGTTGAGGGATGATTTATTGCTCTATGGATCAGTTGATGATATAAAAAGTAGACTGGTGGGGGTAAGGTTTAAGAATAATAAAGCAAGATATATAGTTGAAGCAAGAGAGAAATTCTTTAAAGACGGAAAGTTCATGATAAAGAGAATAATTCAAGATGAAAGGGATATTTTTAAGATAAGAGACTTTCTTGTGAAGAATGTAAAGGGCATGGGGTATAAAGAGGCAAGCCATTTTCTAAGGAACATAGGATTTGGAGAGAATATTTCAATTTTGGATAGACATATATTGAGAAATCTTTACAAATTTGGTATAATTGAAAAGAAGATGAATGGACTTACAAGGAAGAAATATTTAGAGGTAGAGGAAAAAATGAGGAGGTTTTCTTATAGTATAGGTATACCTCTTGGGCATTTAGATCTTGTTTTCTGGTTTAAAGAGACAGGAGAAATTTTCAAGTAAAGGAGAAAAAGATGGATGTAAAGGAGTTGAATGATTATCTTACAAAAAGAGGAATTAGACCATCCTTTCACAGAATTAAAATACTTGAGTATCTCTTTATGAATAAAACTCATCCAACAGTGGATGATATATATAAAGATTTGATAAATGAAATTCCAACACTATCAAGAACGACAATCTACAATACACTCTCCCTTTTTGTTGAAAAGGGAATAGTCTCTCAGTTGATAATAGATGAGGGAGAGGCAAGGTATGATTTAAGAGAAAAACCACATGCGCATTTTAGGTGTATAAAGTGTGGAAGGATCTTTGATATAGATTTTGATTGTGCCCTCTTCAAAGAAAAATTTATTGATGGGAATAAAATAATAGAGATACAGGTAAATATCATCGGTATCTGCAAAGATTGTTTAGAAAAAGAGAAAAAGACCTCCTTGACAAAATAAAAATTTGGGTTATAATAAAATTGTAATAAATACAAAATTAAATTAATTTTAAATTAAAAGGAGGTGAAGCAATGGTAATCATTGGACAAAAATTTCCAGAGATTGAGGTAAACACAACACATGGAAAGATGAAGCTTCCAGAACATTTCAAAGGTAAATGGTTTGTCTTGTTCAGTCATCCAGCAGATTTTACTCCTGTTTGCACCACTGAGTTCTATGCTATGCAAATAAGACTTAAAAAGTTTAAAGAGTTGGGGGCAGAGGTGATTGGTTTGAGTATTGATCAGGTTTTCTCACATCTAAAGTGGGCTGAGTGGATAAAGGATAATCTTAATGTTGAGATTGAATTCCCGATAATAGCAGATGACAGAGGTTCTGTTGCTGAGGCACTCGGCATGATTCCAGAAGGGTCAACAAATACTGCAAGGGCAGTGTTTATTGTTGATCCTAAAGGGGTTATAAGGGCTATAGTTTACTATCCAGCAGAGGTTGGTAGAGATTGGGATGAGGTTTTAAGACTCCTAAGGGCACTTCAGGTGAGTGATAAAAATGGAGTTGCTCTTCCACACAAGTGGCCAGAGAACGAGTTAATCAAGGACAATGTGATAGTTCCGCCAGCAGGCAGCGTTGATCTTATCAAGAAGAGAAAAGAGCAAAAGGAGAGAGGAGAAATTAAGTGTTACGACTGGTGGTTGTGCTATAAGGAGTTGAAGTAGTTTGTTGGGGGAGATTTTCTCCCCTATTTTATAATTAATTTAAGTGGAGGTAAGTACTTATGAAAAAAATGACAGAGAGGTTTCTTTTGGATGCCTTTGGTGGAGAATCGATGGCTCACATGAAGTATTTAATTTTTAGCGAGGTTGCCGAAAAAGAAGGTTATAAGAATATCTCCAGATTGTTTAAGGCAATTTCCTATGCTGAGTTTGTTCATGCAAAAAATCATGCAAGAAACCTTGGAATTGTCAAGGACACAAAGGATAACCTTCAGACTGGAATTGATGGGGAAACATTTGAGGTGGAAGAGATGTATCCAGTCTATCATAATGCAGCAAAACTACAAGGGGAGAAAGGAGCAGAACTTTCAACCCATTTTGCCCTTGAGGCAGAGAAGATTCACAAAGAGTTGTATAAAAAGGCAAAGGAATTGGTTGAGAATGGAAAAGATATAGAGGATGAGGATATTTACATATGTCCTGTGTGTGGCTACACTCATATTGGTGAGCCACCAGATAAATGCCCTGTATGTGGAGCAAAAAAAGAGACATTTAAAAAATTTTAGGAGGTGAGTTATGACTAAAAAACTCCAGATCTACAAGTGTGAAATATGTGGAAATATGGTGGAGATAGTACACGAAGGTGCTGGAGAGTTGGTTTGCTGCGGACAACCAATGAAGCTTATGGAACTTAAGACAGAGGATCAGGGTAAAGAAAAGCATGTTCCAGTAATTGAGAAAACTGAAAGCGGAATTAAGGTTAAAGTTGGTTCAGTGGAACATCCAATGGAGGAGAAACACTACATTGAGTGGATTGAATTGGATGTAGATGGTGTTGGGTTCAGAAAATTCTTAAAACCAGATGAGAAACCAGAGGCAGAATTTCCGGTAAAAGGGAACGATGTATCAGCAAGGATTTACTGCAATCTTCACGGATTATGGGGAAACAAACTTTAAGGAGAAGAAATGGATCTTAAAACATTACACAAGATAACCTACGGATTATACCTTGTTACATCTAAGAATGGAGAAAAGATCAATGGCCAAATTGCAAATACAGTTTTTCAGGTTACTTCAGATCCCCCGAGGATTTCTGTAACCATAAACAAAAAGAATTTAACCCATGAATTTATAGAAAAAAACAGAGTTTTTGCAGTATCCATCCTTTCCAAGGAAACTCCCCTTAAGTTTATAGGTAATTTTGGATTTAAATCAGGAAGGGACATAGATAAATTTAAAAATATACCTTATGAGATTGGGAAGACCGGTTCTCCCATCGTAAGGGAAAACTCTCTTGGTTTTATTGAAGCAAGGGTTTTAAAGGACATGGATGTCGGCACTCACACAATCTTTGTTGGAGATGTGGTTGATTGCGAAAGGTTTAAAGAAGGGGAACCAATGACCTATGCTTACTATCATGAGATAAAGGGTGGTAAATCACCAAAGACTGCACCGACATACATAAAGGAAGAGGTGAAGAAGGAGGTGAAGATCATGAAGAAGTATGTTTGTACAGTGTGTGGTTATATATATGATCCAGAAAAGGGAGATCCTGATGGTGGTATAAAACCCGGAACTCCCTTTGAAGACATTCCAGATGATTGGGTGTGTCCAGTATGTGGAGCAGAAAAAAGCATGTTTGAACCTTATGAGGAGTAGAAAATGGCTGTAAGAAAATTAAAAGATGGAATTTATTCTGTAGGAGCAATTGACTGGGATAGGAGACTTTTTGATGAACTAATACCACTTCCAGATGGAACAACATACAACGCATACATAATCAAGGGAGAAGAAAAGACTGCACTTCTTGACACAGTTGACCCGGCAAAAAAAGATGAACTAATAGGAAACCTTAAAAGTTTAAAGGTGGAAAAAATTGATTACATTATTGCACATCATGCTGAACAGGATCACTCTGGCTCTATCCCAGATATTCTCTCTCTTTATCCTGAAGCAAAGGTTGTAACCAATAGTAAGTGTAAAGGCTTCTTAATGGATCTACTTCATATTCCAGAGGATAAGTTTATTGTGGTTAATGATAGAGATACCCTTTCTCTTGGTGGAAGAACACTCAAGTTTATCTTTACACCATGGGTTCATTGGCCAGAGACAATGGTAACCTATCTTACCCCGGATAATATTCTTTTTACCTGCGACTTTTTTGGTTCTCACTATGCCTCCTGCGATCTTTTTGTAAAGGATAAAGAGAAGGTATTGGAAGATGCAAAGAGATATTACGCTGAGATAATGATGCCCTTTAGATTCCAGATAAGGAAGAATCTTGAAAAAATAAAGGATCTTAAGATAGAAGTTATTGCACCAAGCCATGGATTGGTTTATGATGAACCAGAGTTAATAATTAATGCCTATAGGGAATGGATTTCTGATGAAGTTAAAAACATGGTTTTAATTCCCTATGTCTCCATGCACGGTAGCACATTCAGGATGGTTAATTATCTTATAGATGCTCTCATAAAAAGAGGTATTGGGGTAAAACCCTTTAATCTAATCAAAACCGATATTGGTGAACTTGCCATGGCTCTTGTGGATGCAGCAACAATTGTTATAGGAACTCCAACTGTTCTTGCAGGACCTCATCCACATGTAGTGTATGCAACATATCTTGTAGGAGCATTGAGACCCAAAACAAAATTTATCTCTATAATTGGCTCCTATGGATGGGGTGGAAAGACTGTTGATACTTTAAAGAGTTTGATCCCGACCCTGAAAGCAGAGATAATTGAACCTCTCCTTATAAAAGGAGATCCAGATGAAGAAGATTTTAATCTTATAGATGAGTTTGCAGATAAAATTCTATTGGCACATAAGAAGATTGGACTCTTATGAAGTCCAGCATTTTAAGAAAGATAACAAGAAGATTTAATAAGTTTAGAAATCCTGAATGCAAAGCTACTACAATTAGAAATAGTGAAGTAGAACTTGAGGTTGAATTTACAGGCACTACCTCTGATTCTGCCTGTTGTTTTGATGAACACTTCATAGACTATAAGTATATGTTAAAGGATAATTTTAAGATGGATTTTATAATAGATGAAATAAAGAGAATAAGTGATGATAAATTTATTGTAAGATATAAAAAGGAGGTTTGAAATGTTATCAAAGATTCCAGTGGATTTTACAAAATTAAA
>JAGGSY010000101.1 GCA_021158845.1 Caldisericia bacterium | reverse complement strand
CATTCGTTATAAGGGCAGTCTTTATCTCGGTAAATTCTCTTACCTTCTGTATCAAGTATCCTATATCCTTAGATAAAAGAGGTTCTCCCTCTCCAACAAAAGTAATGTAATCAATCTCGTTGTTAAATTTATTAACAGCTTCTTTAATCTCTGAGAGTATCAATTCTCTTTTAAAGAAACTCCTTCTTTGATTTGTAAAATTTTTAGTTCTCCCAAGCTGGCAATAAACGCATGAGTAGTTGCATGTTTTCAGCGGTATTGGGTTAACTCCAAGAGACCTACCAAAACGCCTTGATGGTACAGGACCATAAATAAACTTGAAATTTTTTTTCATAAATTAATTATAGATTCATATATAATTAAACTCAAGGAGGAAAAAATGGAGAGAACTTTACTTATATTAAAACCAGATGCTTTTAGAAGAGGCCTTGTTGGAGAGATAATAAGAAGGGTGGAACTTAAAGGGTTTAAGATTGTTAATATGAAGTTTGAGTATCTTTCAAGAGAAAAAGCTGAGAGATTTTATAAAGAACACAGGGGTAAGGATTTTTTTAACAAACTTGTAAACTATATTACTTCTGGACCAATACTTGCCATAGAGTTGGAAGGTAAAAATGCAATTAAGATGCTTAGGATTCTTATAGGAGCAACAGATCCTTTGGAAAGAGAGATGGGCTCCATAAGGGGTGATTTCTCAATGGATGTCACTGAAAATCTTGTTCATGCCTCAGATTCAGAGGAAAGTTTTAAAAGGGAGAAGAGAATAATTTTTGAATTATAATAAGGTAAAAAAGTAAGGAGGAAGAGATGGCTATAAAGGAAGCCAAGTTTATCTGGATGGATGGAGAAATGGTTCCGTGGCGGGATGCAAAGATACATGTACTTTCACATGTTGTTCATTACGGTTCCGGTGTATTTGAGGGAATAAGGAGTTATGAAGCAGATAGAGGTCCTGAAATCTTTAGATTAACAGATCATTTAAAAAGGCTATACAACTCTGCAAAAATTTATAGAATGGAAATTCCTTATTCTCTGGAGGAGCTAAAAGAAGCTACAAAAGAACTTATAAAAAGGAATGAATTGAAGTCTGCCTATATAAGACCAATAGTTTTTAGAGGTTATGGAACAATAAGTCCTACAGGAAAAGGCTCACCAGTTCAGGTGGCTATTATAGCTTTTGAATTTGGAAGGTATCTGGGTGAGGAGGAGTTTAAAAAAGGAGTTGATGTTATGATCTCATCATGGAGAAAATTTGCTCCAGATACAATACCAGCCATGGCTAAAGCAAGTGGGAACTATCTTAACTCATCTCTGGTTGGGCTTGAAGCAGCAGAATATGGATTCAAAGAAGGTATCTTACTTGATAATTTTGGTTTTTTGAGCGAAGGAAGTGGAGAAAATATCTTTCTTGTAAAGGATGGAGTTTTATTTACACCACCTGTATCCGCATCCATACTTGTTGGAATAACAAGAGATTCAATTGTTAAAATAGCAAGAGATTTAGGGTTTGAAGTGAGGTTTGAGTTCATTCCAAGGGAGATGGTGTATATTGCAGATGAGCTTTTCTTTGTTGGAACTGCTGCAGAGGTTACACCGATAAGAAGTGTTGATAGAATCCCTATTGGGAAAGGAGTTGCAGGGGAAATAACACTTAAAATTCAAAGGAGGTTTTTAGATATAGTGGAGGGAAGAGAGGAAGACAGGTACGGCTGGCTTGAGTATGTATATTAAACTTTCACCAGATAAGAAAGATAATTCCCACTATTACTAAGAGGATTGAAATTGAAAGATATATGAACTTTTTTCTCGTTCTAAAAAAGAAGGAGAGTATTAATAAAGCTACTCCTGATGCAATAAGTATCCATGGAAGAGCGTTAAATCTATTCTCAATCAAATTTTCTGGAATTTTATTTCCCTCTCCTGGTGGTGCTATAGGTAAAAAGGAAAATAGAGGCATTTAATATCTCCTTACCCTTATAAGTCCTGAAAATGGTATGATTTCAACACCGTTCTTCTCTATCTCATCAAGTATAATGTTCATCCCAATAGAATCAGAAGCCATATGGCTTGCTACAAGTAGATTTATATAATTTTTCTCTGCTTCTTTTCTATGTTCCTCAGAAAAGTGCATACCTACAATAGTTCCAACCCCTGCATCGGACAACCTTTTCATCATCTCTTTCGCTCCTTCTGTTCCTCCTGTCATATCAACTACTATCTTTCCTGCCTTTGATTTTTTATTTCCTGCGTATATTTTTAGACCGAAACCCATTTTTTCTGCCTCTTCATATTCAGGTACAGTTAATAGTAGATCCATTAAGTCTTTGATATACTCTGGTTTCTCCTTCTCTATAAGATTTGTGAGAAAAGTAGTTACACAATTATCTGCTGCAGTGTGGCAACACATAAATGGAAGATTCAAAAGCTTTGCTGAATCCACTGCTCTATATGCATTGGATGCATGAACACTTCTTTCTACTTCTGATATCCTCTTTCCCAAAAGTTTCTCAACAATATTTATTGGAACACCCCATATATGATTTATCTCCTCTTGGACCTTCATAACATTGTATAAATTTAAAAGTCCAATACCTCTTGGATGATGAGCAATAACAAGATCAGCATTGAAATTTTTTGCAAGCATAAGTTCTCCAGTATCTATATCTATACCTGTAAAAATTTTCTTTATCTCCTCCTCTCCTGTCCCAAAGAGTATCCTTGTATCTCCGTAGGGATTTTTTAAAGACTCTTTATCAAAAAATTTCTTTTCTTGCTCAGGAATTTTTTCAAATTCTTCCCTTTTCTTTTCAAGCTCCTTCTTTACAAACTCCACACCTCTTGGATCAAACCTAATTCCGATTTCAATTGCCTTTTCATAGATCTCTTTTAATTTCATTTCTACCTCCTTAATTTTATATTATAATTGAAATATGGAGATATTTCTTGATAGCGCAAAAGAAGATGAAATTTTAAGTGTCAGGGATTTTCTTTTTATAAGAGGGATAACAACAAACCCAAGTCTTATTTCCAGAGAGAGAATAGAAGTAGAGAAACTTGTAGATATCGCAAAGAAAAACAACTTTAAAATTTTTATTCAGACTTTGGGAGAAACCAAAGAGGAAATTTATAAGGAAGGAGTAAGTTATTTCTCTCTTTATCCTGAGGGCGTTATACTAAAAATTCCCTTCTCATCTGAGGGTCTTAGGGTAATCCCACTTCTAAAGGGAGAGAACATTCCAATTGCCATTACATCCATTTTCTCTCTTCCACAGATAATAGTTTCTCTCCCTTTACAACCTGATTATGTGATTCCCTATATAGATAGAATAGGAAGATATGGAGGAGATGGAATAAAACTTGTTAGAGACGCAAGGGATATAATCACAAGAGAGAATTCATCCACAAAGATCCTTTCAGCAAGTTTTAGGAGTGTAAAACAGATTGAGGAAGTTATGGTTGCAGGAAGTGATGCCATAACTATTCCTATGAAAGTATTGAAAGACATAATGTTAAATCCCCTATCAGAAAAAGCTATAAGA
>JAGGSY010000100.1 GCA_021158845.1 Caldisericia bacterium | reverse complement strand
CCCTCTATCTTAACATTGAGAAATCCTCTTAAAATCAGTGATATTGCATCTTCCTCTGATATTCCTCTTGCCATGAGATATTCAATCTCGTCTTTTGCAATCTTTCCAACAGCTGCCTCATGAGTCATCTCCACTTCCTGAAATTTTGTTTTAAGTTCTGGTATGGTGTGTATAAAACCTTCGTCTTTTAGCATTATTCCACTGCATTCCATATGTGCCTTTATATTCTTTGCCTCACCAATCAAAGCTCCTCTTGTATAGATGTTTCCTCCATTGCTTACAGCTCTACTCACTATCTCTCCGCTACTTCCCTCACCCTGAAGGTATATATCTCCTCCTATATCAAGGTTAGTTTTTTCTGGAGCATAGAGAATAGAGTATAATTTAACCTTTGCTTCCCTTCCCACTGCATAAACTATTGGTGCACTCTGAGTTGAATGGACCTCTTTTAAAGATACATAGTTTGATATAAAATTCCCTTTCTCTCCTACAAGAACTCCTGTCCTTGGTCTTACAATAACCTCTGGAGCCCAATCATGAATCATTGTATATGTTATTGATGCATTTTTCTTCACATACATCTCAGTTACAGCGATATGAGAACCCTGGGTTGTATAATTTGCAGCAATGCAACCGTTAATCACATGAAGCTCAGAATCTTCCTCAGCAATTATTATATTGTGAACAATCTGTTCAAAGTTTGAACTTTTTAGATAGAAGCATGCTTGAACAGGAACTTTGGAGTGTGCACCAGGTAGGGATCTTATAAGGTATCCCATGGGAGGGGAGTTAAATACTTTTCTTGTGTATTCATCTTTATCTTTATTTACCAGCTTCCAGTAGTAGTCTTTAAGCCATTCATACTTTTCAAATGCCATTGATAGTGGTAGAAGTTCTACACCCTTCTGAAGAAGTTTAACCTCAACTATCTGATTATCAACAAGCATATATGTACCTGCCCTATCCTTTTCATTTACATCGACTCCAACCTCAAGAAGTTTTCTCTTTTCTTCCTCTGTAAGAGGAATCTCATTTATATTCTTTTGCATTTCTCACACTCCTTAAATCCACTTTTTTGAATTGTTTTTAAAATTTCATGGGGATTTGCCTCGCAAATAATCTTTCCGTTAAGCATTATGTATCCTCTATCTGCTTCAACATAGTCAAGGATATATCCTGTGTGGGTGATTATTAAACCTGACCTTTTCCTTTCTTTTATCAGTTTATGCTTTTCAAGTAGAATTGATATGACCTTTCCAAGTATTTTCACATTCTCAAGATCAACACCAGACTCTGGTTCATCAAGTAGAACAAGATCAGGAGACTGGGCAAGAAGCTGAAGAATCTCAGATCTTTTCATCTCCCCACCGGAAAATCCCACATTGACATCTCTATCTACATGTTCAGAGAGATTCAGTATATCTATAAAATCTTCATAATCTTTGTTTTTAGAAACAATATCAAGGATACTTTTAAGCTTAACCCCTTTTATCTTTGGCGGTTTTTGGAAGGCAACTCCTATTCCCATCCTTGCCCTTTCGTATGGAGGAAGTCCGTTGAGCTCAGTTCCCTTAAAAATTATCCTTCCCTCTGTTATATTGTAGCCGTTAAAACCCATTATGCTCATAAGAAGAGTTGTCTTTCCACTGCCATTCGGACCAAAGAGAATTGCTGTTTCTCCCTCTTTTATCGTTAAATCAACTCCCTTTAAAACCTCTTTTCCCTCTACTTCAACATGTAGATTTTCTATAACAAGTAAATCCTTTTTATCAAGTATTGAATCCATACATTACACTCCTTTTATAAAGATCACAGTGTTTAATTATATCATATTTATTTATGGCTTCTCA
>JAGGSY010000099.1 GCA_021158845.1 Caldisericia bacterium | reverse complement strand
TCTTAAACTTTCTTGAATGCACTTGTGCTTATGCCAGAAAGTATCTGAGCTATTCTTTCCTTCAGTTTCTCTATTCCATAACCCTTTAGAGCTGATACAAAGATTCCTTCTGGATCTTCATCTTTCATTTTCTCTATCTGGAATCCTTCTAAAAGATCGATTTTGTTATAGACAATTATTATAGGTATATCTCTTATTAGAATCTCTCTAAGAATTTTTCTTACAGTTTCTATGTGTTTCCTATAAGATATGTTTGATGCATCCACCGTAAGAAGTATTAAGTGAGAATCGTTAATCTCTTCAAGTGTAGATCTAAAGGAGGAGATAAGAATAGGTGGAAGTTTCTGGATAAAACCTACGGTATCTACAAAAATTATCTCCCTTCCAAGACCTTTAAGATATGACTTCCTCACAAGGGTATCAAGGGTAGCAAAGAGCATGTTCTCTGTATAGGCTTTTTCTAAAGTTATTGCATTGAAAAGAGTTGTTTTTCCTGCGTTTGTATAACCAACTATTGATACTATAGGAATACCACTTCTGTTTCTTAATTTTCTCCTTGTAATTCTTCTTTTTTTTATCAAAGTGAGTTGTTTTTCCAGCTGTCTTATCTTTTTCTCTACAGTCCTTCTCTTCAATTCTCTATACTTTTCTCCAGGACCACCCCTTATTCCAACAATCCCCATCTGTTGGTCAAGGCTTTTCCCTATACCAACAATGGCTGGAAGCTCCATCTTGAGTCTTGCAAGTTCCACCTGGATTTTTGCTTCTCTTGTTTTTGCTCTCTTCTCAAAAATCTCAATTATTACATGGGGTCTGTCAAGAACAAATAGGTTAGTTAAATTTGCTATGTTTCTTATTTGAGAATAGGAAAGTCTCTCATCAAAAATAAGGTATTCTGCCCCCTTATCCTTTGCCAGATTGGAAATCTCTATAAGCGTCCCCTTACCTATAAAGTAAGCAGGATTGATCTTCCTCACTCTTTTTAAAGTCTTAAATACCACTTCTATACCCAAGGTCCTTACAAGGAGGTCCAGTTCTTCCAGAGTTTCCTCTGGTAAGAACTGGCTGGACTTTGTGGTTATCGTTCCTATAAGTACAGCTTTTTTCTTTTTCTTGCTCACCAAAGAAGTAGATGTATTAGCCATGTTAAGATCGGATTTATGATTTTCCCTATCACTCCAAAGAAGAGAAGTATAACAAGAATGATCATCCCATACATATCAATCTTTGGATTCATGAGAACATCCTGTGGATACTTCAAAAATATTCCATACAAGATCTTTGACCCATCAAGAGGTGGGATAGGTATAAGGTTAAATATCGCAAGAACAGAGTTTATTATCACCATATACCTTGTAAAAAATTCAAGGTATGAAGAGGAAAATACCGGAAATGGAAAAATAAGGAATCTATAGATTAGAGCAAACACTAAGGCAAGGAGGAGATTTGATAGAGGCCCAGCAAGGGAAACAAGAATAAGTCCCTTTCTAATATTTCTAAATCTTAAAAAGTTAACTGGAACTGGCTTAGCCCATCCAAATGTAAAAGTAAAGTTGGATGTTATAAGAAGCAGTATTGGGACAAGAATTGTGCCTATGGGATCAATATGTTTCAGCGGATCAAGGGTTAACCTTCCACTTCTCTTTGGAGTTTCATCACCCAATTTGTATGCAACCCATCCATGTGCATACTCATGAACAATAACTGCAATGAGTAAGGCGGGTAAAATGAACAGAAGTTCAAGTAGTTTTTTCAAAAACATGTATCTCTCCTTTCTCCAATAAATTTTTTACAAAATTAAGTTCATCCTTTTTAGTTTTTAATTTACCTTCTATTACATATCTTCTCACTATCCTTAAAATTCTACTAAACTCTGGAGAAGGTTTCATCCCAAGTCTTAATAGATCTCTTCCTCCAATATGGAGTTTTCGTTTTCTTAACTCAAACAGGTATTTCTCAATTTTATTCTTTGTCTCTTTATCCCCTTTAGCATAAAGATAAACTATCTCCTCTAAAGCAAGGGATTCAAGGATTCTATAAATGGAATAAACTTCTTCTGTCTCCTTAAGTTCATTCTGCTTATCAGAATAGTAAGATTCTTTGTTTATAAAATTCTCTTTCATACTCCATCTCTTTATAATCTCTTTCCTCTCAAAATCATTGAGTTCAGAAATTAAAAGGAAAAATACGATCTTGTCTCTTTCAAAAAGGATTTCCTCTTTTTCCATTCTTCTCATCAACCTTTCAGCCTTTTTAATTAATTTCTCTGTCTCTTCATTATATTTAAGCTTTCTGTGAATAAACTTAAAACCATCAAGGGATTTGAGTATCCTTAAAGCTGGAATGGTTATAGTTTTATCCCTTAATATGGTGAAAAACTCTTCCTTAATTCTTGTATTTCTTGAATCTGTAAAGAGTCCGGTTTTTATCGTATTTCTCATCAAATTTATCGTATCATTATCTATAATAAAACCAAGTTTTGTGGCATATCTAATTGCCCTCAATATCCTTGTGGGATCCTCTATAAAGCTAAAATTGTGTAGTACTTTTATCCTCCTTTCCTTTAAATCTTTTATTCCTCCAAACAGATCTATCAGAAGACCAAATTCAT
>JAGGSY010000098.1 GCA_021158845.1 Caldisericia bacterium | reverse complement strand
ATATATAAGTTCCTGAAGTTCCCTTCTTTAATTTTAATAATCTCTTCCTCCTTTCTAAAGAAGATATACTATTTTTATTTTACCACTTTTAGGAAGTTAGGAATATGCTATTTCTGAAGAGAATTTTGTTTTCCTGCTTCTTAGCTACTCCCTTCTCTGGAGTTCTTCCTTTAATAAATTTACGGCTTCTTTTAGTTCGAGGATGGCATCCTTCAGTTTGTCCATCTTTTTCTTTTTCCAGCTCTATGTCAATAAGTGTGGTAGAGGATGAGCAGTCACATTACTGTTGAGATTGAGACTTTTATATAAGAGGGGTAGCTTATTTCTACCACACTTTTTATTTTAGAGCCTGTATGGATTTGACAGAGTTTTTTTAATTAGTAAAATATCTATGGAGTTTCTAAATAAATGATAAATTACAAGGAGGAAATAATGGGTGAGTATATCATCTCGCATGATCTGGGGACGAGTTCTAATAAAGCGCTCCTCGTTGATGAACGTGGAGGTGTCATAGATTATACAACAGAGACTTATCCAATTCATTATCCAAAGATTGGTTATGCAGAACAGAATCCAGATGATTGGTGGAGAGCAGTATGCAAAACGACAAGAGAGTTGCTTGAAAAGACAGGGATTAAAAAGGAAGAGATAGTTGGAATGACATTTTCAAATCAGATGCTTGGAATTGTTCCAATGAATAAAGATGGAAAACTTCGGGATGCAATAATATGGCTTGATGAAAGAGCAACAAGAGAAGCAGAATCCATGATGAGGAAATTTATAAACTCTAAGGTGTTTGCCCTCCTTGCAGGAGCTCCACTTACTGGAAAAGATGGAATGCCAAAACTCCTTTGGTTGAAGAAAAACGAGAGAGATATATACGACAAGATGGATCTTTTTCTTGATGCAAATGGATATCTTATATATAAGGCAACTGGAAAAAGGGTTATGGAGCTTTCAAATGCATCTGTGTTTGGGATAGATTTAAAGAAAAAAGACTGGCTCAGATGGATATTTAAATATATAGGTATTGATACAAAGAAACTTCCACCACTTGTTAGATCAGACGAAGTTGTTGGATATCTAACGAAAGAGGCTGCTAATGAGTGTGGCTTATTAGAAGGAACACCCATAATTCCTGGTGCAGGCGATGCTCTGTGTGCATCTGTTGGTGCAGGTGCTGTTGATGAAGGTGATGCACATGTGTATCTTGGAACCTCTGGATGGATAGGTGTTATAACAAGGAAACATCCAACTGGAAAATATGGGATTGCTGTTATTCAATCGGCAGAATATGATAAATCCTTTCTCTTTGCCGAGACAGAAACTGCAGGGGAATGTTTAAGATGGATAAAGAATGAGTTTTATAGAGAAGAGAGCAAGGATCCAAAAATAGAGAATGTTTATGCACTGATGGATAAGAAAGTTGAAGAGATTGAACCTGGTTCTAAATTTTTAATATTTACCCCATGGCTCTATGGAGAGAGGGCGCCGATAAATGATCCATATGTCAGGGCAAGTTTCATAAATCTGTCTGTAAGTCACAGAAAAGAGCATCTTTTAAGGGCAGTTTATGAAGGTGTTGGATACAATATCAGATGGATAGTTGAAAGAATTGAGAAGGGTTTTAAATTTAAAATTCCAAGTCTCAGGATTATTGGTGGTGGGGCAAGAGGTGATGTGTGGATGCAGATAATTGCAGATATAACAAAGAGGAAGGTAGAAGTTCCTCCAAATTGTCAAGAAAGAGGAGCGATAGGTGCGGCATTTATTGGATTTATAGCTCTTAAGAAGATAGAGAGTTTTTCATCTTTAAAGAAGATAATAAAGGTGGAAAAAATGTTTCTTCCAGAAGAGGAAAATGCAAAGATCTATGATTTTCTTTATGAGAGATACAAACTCGTCTATAAAA
>JAGGSY010000097.1 GCA_021158845.1 Caldisericia bacterium | reverse complement strand
ATCAATTTCACTCAGTATTTTAAATTGGTTCTTAAGGAATGTTAACTTTGTATCTATACTCCTCAAACTCTGTCTTAACTTGATGAGTTTTTCTTTTTTGGTATAAAGGCTCTTTAAATTCTCCACCTCGTCTTTCAATCTAAGTAATTTATCTCTTTTCTCATCAATTCCTTTAAACTCTTCAAGTAAATTTTTGAGGTTTTCTATCTCCTCTGATACCTCCTTCTCCTTTCTCTGAATCTTTATTATGTCAGTTGCAAGTGATTTAACTGCCTCATCTATCACATGTCCACCGGAGATTGTAAGGAGAGTTGTGTGAATAGTAGAAGGAGTTTCATCTAATAGATAAAGAGAATCCATCTGCTCCTTTATTTGTGGTGAAAGTCTCCTCCCATGTTCTATGGGAAGGACTCTAATCTTTAAAGCCTTTTTAATATCCTCTGGAACACCCCTTCCAAAACTTGAATACTCTTTTCTATC
Organism: Caldisericia bacterium; assembly: GCA_021158845.1. Lineage (NCBI taxonomy): Bacteria > Pseudomonadati > Caldisericota > Caldisericia > Caldisericia bacterium. The sequence goes on along the minus strand of JAGGSY010000097.1, from coordinate 7,711 downwards.
TCCATCTTTTGTTATAAGAATGTACTTATTTGTGTTTTTACCTCTCTCTCTAATAACAGTGGTCCCATCACTTAATGTGATAGTTACCCTTGCAATGCTTTTCCCTTTTCTTATAAAGGCGTCTCCCTGTGGTTCATTAAAAAATACCCAGAGTATAGCTCTTATTATTGCAGTCTTTCCTCTATTTCCCCTTCCAAGAAAAACATTTATATTGGGTGAGAGTTCAATAGATGTAAATGGATGAGATTGGAAGTTCTCTAAAGTGATTCTTTTAATCCACATCTTTTACCTTCCAGATTGTAAAAATACCATTATCTACCTCTTCAATCTTTCCATCTTTTGAGAGCCTTGATAGAATACTCATTAACTCATCCTCACCAGAGAGCATAAGCCCTCTCCTTTCTAACTCTTTAAGAGTAATGTGAAGCATATTCTCTTCAATTAAACCTGTCTCTCTTATATAAGAGAACACAACTTCATCCTTTTTTTCTTGTTCCCTTTTTAACTCCTCAAAGGGATTCTCTGTGTAGGGAGTTTTTGTGAATGAAAGTCTTATTCTAACAGGCAAACTCCTTTGAAATATTGCAGAGGACACAAAACAATCTCCAGATTTAAGATAAGGCAACCTTTCTATATCACTTTTTGAAAGATCTGTCTCTTTCTTTATGGTTAAAAGATCAGTTTCTCTAACGGTTCTAAAGATAAATTTGGTGTTGAGTTGAGCTGTTATTGTATCATCAAGAAGTGATGGTCTTTGAGTGGCTAAAATAAGGAATATACCATATTTCCTCCCCTCCTGTGATATGAGTTTGATCACCCTTTTTGACGGAATGGTAAAGGAATACTCCTTTGGAGCAAAATTGTGTGCCTCATCTATAACAACAAAGAAAGGTGGAAAATACTCCTCAATTTGTCCTTTTTTTAGACCATCCTTGTATGCTCTCCTCTTGTCCACCAATTTTCTAAGTAAAAAGGATACAAAAACTTTTAATGTATCAAGATTTCCCCAGACCACTGCAATTTTTTTATCCTTCATCCAGTTTATAACTCCCCTATCTCCCTTTCCAAAAATACCAAGTCTTATTAAGTAATTTAGTTTCCTCAGCACTGCCCTTGCACTTGAAGGATTCACATTTGTCTTAATCTCCCCCTCTGTTTTTCTCTCAGCTAAACTCCTTAGATTCTCTCTAAAGTTTGACAAACTCTTCTCTTTTCCCATCATATTGTATGCAACATATATTGCTTCCATCTGAGGAGGTTCAATTTCACTTATAGTGGAGAATAGTGATTCTACTTCACCTTCGGATAGTTCAGAAAAATCTATACCAATATCCTCTCCTACAGAAAACACTCTTACACTCTCCTTTATATTTTTGTAAACACCTTTGACACTATCATCTACTACATCAAAGATCATCTCAAAATGTGGATCAAACACAATGGCTGGATAACCTTTTTTAGCCATCTCCTCAATAATTACTCTTAAAGAGAAGGATTTGCCGGAACCACTTCCTCCAAATATACCAATATGGGGATACTCTGCCATCTCCCTGACACCAAATATAAATGGAATCTCTCTTTGTCTTCTTCTCCCATCTTCTTCAAGAATCTCCACAAGGTCTTTAAATTCATTGGGTAGGGAGTTATAAAATCTATCTGTATTTTTGATAATTCCAATTACAAGACCATCAGGTTTTAGCTTAAAGATATGTTTTATTTCAGAAAAGTTTGCCCTCCTAACTCTACTTCCCACTTTTAACGGATACGGTGGTTCATCCAAGAACCTGAGTTTGGCTATGTTTATCTCCTCCTCTTCAATCTTAAAACCAAGGGTTTTTAGGTGGGAGATTATTCTCTCCTCCCTCTCATTTCCACTTCCAGGAAGTGGAAGAAAGGAATTTATGCTGTAAGATTCAACAACTTCAGAAAGATACTCTTTCCCATCACCTTCTACAAAGAAAAAATCATGATAGGAAAACCTCTCCTCCCTTGATGCCACAAAAACTTCAAATTGATTGGATTCACCCACAACCAGTATATCGCTCATCTCAATCTCCTCTTTGGTGTGAAGAATGTTTCAAATATTTCCTCATCAAGAAATTGTTTCCCCATAAGCCTTATCTCCTTCTCCGTTAGTTTAACCTCTCTATCAACCATATCCAGAAAGAAGGGAATTCCCCTCCCATTTCTCTCTGTTATAAACATTATAAAAGATGCAACCTCTCTGTATCTATCTTTAAATTCGGATGGAATATCAAAAGCAATAGGGATAGGGTCATTAGAACTCCTCAAATATACCATTGAGAAACCTTGCTTTTTCTTTGGATATGGAAGAAAAATCATCTCTCCTATTGACAACTTTCCTGTGAGTAACTCTTTATCAGATAAATCTAAATTTGAAAGTTCCTTTCCATATATATCCTCTATCACACCAACAAGTGTAATATTTTTAGACCTACATTTATTTAGAAGTTCATTAAATTCTCTCACAGCTTGCTTTTGAAAGTGTGTTAAGGAGCCATCCATAATTAAGAGGTCTCCTTCTTTTAAGAAATCAACAGAATCTGTTGCCACAAGAATCTCCAATTTTGCCATTCTCTCATACCTTATTCTCTCCTCTGCATATGTTAAATCTGAAAGTAGTGCCTCTTCTCTCCTTTTTATCTCGTTTAAAATTCTCTCAAAATAGGCTCTATCCTCAGAAAGGAGGGGAGAAAAGAGGTCATACATAAATATTCTTTGTCCATTGAATGGATTTATGGCAAGGGAGCGAAAGATATAGAAAAAGTTTGGATAATTGCCGCCCATTTTCATAAGGGATCCATCAACAAAAAATGGAGAGAAGTTAAATTCGTCTCTTCTTTCTACAATTTCTTTTGATTTCAAGATATCCAGAATAATTCTATCTCTCAAAAGAATACTCTCTTTAAGTTTTTCATTTAAACTACTGAACTTCCTCTTAAAATCATCAAGATTTTTTATAGATTCTTTCTCTTGCCTCTTCATATCTCCTCAATGCCTCTCTTTTTACCTCATCATCTACTTTCTCATCTTTAGAGATCATCTCTATTATTCTTTCTGGGTCAAAACTTCTATTTTCTCTCTCTGTAAGCGATGAAAAGAACTCTCCAAAGAGAACTCTATCAATATCATTCAGGTTCTTCCTCTCAATTTCTTCTCTCTTTTTTACTCTTTTAAGCTTTATCAACTTTGGCTCCACCTTTGTATTTTCAATGGTTAACAATACAACCTGTGGAATTCTATCAAATTGAGTTATACTGTCTCTGGCAATGCTTCCTGGGGATATAAATATTTTCCCATCCACTCTTCTTATCCCATATCCATCATGATAGTGGCCTACAAGTATTATATCTGCTTCAGTAACACCTGCCACTTCCTCCAATGAGAGGCACGAGAAATTTGCCTTAAAGGGTAAAACATAGGAATGCACCATCTCTATTGCGATAAGATTTATGTTTCTCTTCTTTATTCTCAAAAAATCGGGATTCTCATCAACTCCATCTCTGTAATTAATCCCATGTATCTCAATCTCCGTATCAACTGGAGGAAAAACCTCACCATCCTTTAAAAATTTAACAACTCCAGCCTCTTCAAGTATCTTTGCTGACTTTCTGTTGTAAGTTTCTGGATTCCTTCCCTCTATATCATGATTCCCCAGGATGCTAATTATAGGTCTTGCATTAAATTTTTTCAACGCTTGAATAAGCTTAATTATAACTTCATCACTGGGTGATGGGTGTGAAAACCAATCTCCACCAAACAAAACATAGTCCACATTGATGGAATTTGCTATCTCTCCTATCTCCTCAATTTTTTCAAGGATTGATATAAGAAAATTATCTTTCCTGGATGAAAGCTCTTTGCCCTGAAGATGGGTATCTGTGAAGTACAGAATTTTCCTCATATTTTTATTATACATCACAAAAATTGTATAATTTTTTTGAGGTGCAAAATGAGAATAAGTACAGTAGAAGAGATGAGAAATCTTGATAGGGAGGCAGTTGAAAGGTTTGGAATTCCTGAAGAGATACTGATGGAAAATGCAGGAAACAGTGTCTATTTTGTAATTTTAAAGGAGATAGGGATAAGAAATAAAAAATTTATTGTAGTATCTGGCACAGGAAACAATGGTGGAGATGGATTTGTTGTGGCAAGAAAACTCTATTCTCAAGGTGGTAGTGTAAAGGTCTTCGTATTTGGAAATATGGAAAAAATTAGAGGTGTATCCAAGAGGAATCTTGAGATACTTGAGAGTATGAATCTGGACATTTATTTCAATCAAGAAATTGAAACCTTTAAAGATGCAGTTAGAGATTCTGATGTAATAGTGGATGCGCTTTTGGGAACAGGAATATCAAGAAAGATAACAGGTATCCTAAGGGATGTAATAGATACTATAAATAAAAGTGGAAAGACCGTCGTTAGTGTGGATATTCCCTCTGGTGTCAATGGAGATACTGGAGAGATTATGGGAATATCTGTTAAAGCAGATTATACAGTAACTTTTGGTCTTCCAAAAGTTGGAAACCTTCTTTATCCAGGTTTCTCCTCTAATGGAAAACTCTTCTTATCACATATATCATTTCCCCCCACACTTTATGAGAAAGAAACAATAAAAATCTTTATAAATGAAGTAGCTCCACTACCTGAAAGAAAAAAAGATGGTCATAAGGGAGATTTTGGGGATACATTGTTTATTGCTGGCTCAAGATTCTATCTTGGAGCTCCACTTTTTTCCTCACTCTCCTTTCTAAAATCAGGAGGAGGATATTCAAGACTTGCTACAGTAAAATCCATAGTTAACTCTATCTCCTGTGGAGCAAGTGAGGTTGTGTTCATCCCGCTTGAAGAAACTGATGAAGGTTCAATATCCATAAAAAACTTAAATAAACTCATTAATATCTCCAAAAAGGTTGACTTTGTAGTAATTGGTCCGGGACTCTCTTTAAATCAGGAGACTCAAGAGTTTGTAAGGGAGTTTGTGAAAGTTGTTGAAAAACCAGTTCTCATTGATGGTGATGGATTAACTGCAATATCTAAGGATTTAAAAATTTTATTGGAGAGAAAATCTCCCACAGTTTTAACTCCTCATCCAGGTGAAATGAGTAGACTTGTCTCTATTCCAAAGGATGAAATACTAAAAAACAGGATCAATATTTTAAGGGATTTTACCAAGAAATTTAACTCAATTGTGGTTTTAAAAGGCGCCCACTCCTTGATAGGTTATCCAGATGGAAGAATCTTTATAAATACTTCTGGAAACTCTGGAATGGCAACACCTGGATCTGGAGATGTTCTCTCAGGAATTATCCCTGCAATGTATGGAATTGGATTTAATATAGAGGAAGCAGTAAAGATGGGTGTTCTTATTCATGGATTTTCTGGTGATCTTATAGGAGAAGTTATTGGAGAGGATGGAATTACTGCAAGAGATATAATGAATCATATTCCTGAAGCAATGAAAAGATTAAGAGATGACTTTTTATCAGTAAAGGAGAAATACAAACTTATAAATTCCATTTAAGTTCAACCTACAAGGAATTCTAAAATAAAAATGGGTGCGGATGGTCGCTATTTTCTTTTTTCCTCTATTTACCCTAAGGTCGGGCTCCCCTCGACCCCGCACCCAAGCATATTATAGCAAATTCCAACACCTATTCAAATCTAAATCCTTTTTCAAAAAGTCTAATGCAAGCTTCAACCACCTTAGGATCATACAGTATTCCTTTGTTCTTCTTTATCTCTTCAAGAGCTCTATCTATACCAAAGGCAGGTCTGTAAGGCCTATTGGATGTCATAGCTTCAAGAGTATCGGCAACTCTAATTATCCTTGCTTCCAAAAGAATTTCATCCCCTTTAAGTCCCTCTGGATAACCAGAACCATCAATATTCTCATGATGTTCAAGAACTATTTGAGCTACAGGGTGGAGAAATTCAATGTTCTTTAAGAGATCGTATCCAACCTTTGGATGCATCTTTATAAATTCCCATTCTATTCTTGATAGATTCCCCGGTTTATGTAGAATTTCATTGGGAATAACGATCTTTCCTATATCATGAACAAGAGAGGCAACCCTTATAACTTCAATTTTCTCCTTACTCAATTTCATTTCTTTGGCAATCTCTGTGGCAATTTTTGCCACTCTCCTTTGATGTCCAGCAGTGTAAGGATCTCTTGTTTCAACAATTTTTCCAAGAATGGCTATTATATCATTAAATGCCCTTTTTAATCTCTTATGACTTTTCTTAAGCTCTTTTTCTTTCTCCTCTTTTAGTTTCTCAAGATACTTCTCCTTGGTAACATCCCTTGCAGTTCCAACAGTTCCAATAAGATTTCCATTCTCATCCCAGAGTGGAGCTTTATACACATCAAGGTGGAGGTATTTTCCTTTTACATAACCAAACTCATCAAACCTTCCCGGCTTCTTTGTCTTAAGAACAACTTCATCTGAGTTAACACAGACTTCTCCAAAAGTGTACCATTTTGGATTATCAGGATGATTCTTCCTCTCTCTATCTGCAAAGTAGTGGTCAGTTTTTCCAATGGGTTCCTCCGTACTCTTTGCATTCAAAAGTTTCTCGCATATAGCTTTGTTTACAAATATGTATCTACCTTCCAAATCCTTAGCCCATATCATATCTTGAGCATTGTCTGCCAAAAGTCTGAACAATCTATACATCTCTCTATACCTTTTTCCTTCTTTTTTAAGTTCTTCAAAAACCCTTGCCCTCTCAATAATTACACTACACATGTTTACAAATGGCATAAGTTTCTCAACATCTTCCTTTGAGAATTGATTTATCCTATCCCCATCAATTTTCAAAAAGCCTATAACTTCATCTTTAACTATTATTGGAATGATTATATGAGATTTGATCCACTCAGTTTCCTTGTATGTTATCCAGTCAGGATGTTTTGATGTATCAGAAATAATAAGGGGTTTCTTTGTTTCAATAACTTTCTCATCAGTTGGATACATATCTATAGGTATTCTTAGATTTGAAACAAATTTTTCTATACCATATTTTTCGTAACCTATTGAAGCAGCAACAACTATTTCATCATCCTCAATCAAAGATACATTACCTGATACAAAGGGAATAAGTCTCTTTGCCTGAATAAGCATTTCATTGAGTAGTCCTTTCAAATCTGTTTTGGTTGTAAGTTTTAAAGCTGCATCTTTTAATGTATCTGAGAATGTTTTCTCTTCCTTAAGCTCATTCAACAACTTCTCCCTTTCAATTTCCTCCTCTTTCTTTGATGATATATCCTCTATAGTTGCAACTTCAAACAGAAAGTTCCCTTTTTCGTCAAAGGCTGGAGATGTTATAACCTTTGCCCAGAATACACTTCCATCTTTTCTTATAAGGCGTTTCTCACTAACAAAGGTTTTAAATGTTTTTCCATCTTTAACCTCTTTAAGGTATTTTTGGTATAAAGGGGTATCTCTTTTAAGATCTTCTGGATGAGTAATATCCATCCATGTCTTCTTTCCAACAACCTCCTCTCTCTCGTACCCAAGCATTCTCTCCCATTGAGGATTAACATCAAGAAATACTCCCCTCTTATCTGTTAAATTTATTCCCAGAGGCGCATCCTCAAAAAGGTTTCTGAATTTTTTTAAACTAAATTTTAACTCTTCCTCTAATCTTCTCTTATCAGTAATATCCTCTATCATCAGTATGAGAT
>JAGGSY010000096.1 GCA_021158845.1 Caldisericia bacterium | reverse complement strand
CTATTAAAGATTTAATTTGACATTAACTTATTTTATGTTATCTTAAATAAGGATGTTTGAGAAGATTTCTTCTGGAATAAGGGAATTTTTGGATAGATTTGGGAGAAGGGGTCTCCTAACAAAGAGGGATATAGAGGATGGCCTTGAGTTTTTTAAAAAAATCCTTATCTCATCAGATGTCAACATAAAGGTAGCAAAAGAGATACTTAGAAGGGTAAAGAAGGAAGCCGAGAAGGAAAAATCATTAAAATCTCTCCTTCCTCAAGAACAGATGACAAAGATTCTCTATGATGAGTTGATTAGGGTTCTTGGGAAAACATATCCATTAAAAATATCCTCTATTCCTCCAACGGAGATCATCTTATTTGGAATTCAAGGTAGTGGCAAAACAACCACCAGTGGAAAACTTGCACTTTATCTTCAAAAGAAGGGCTACAGGGTTCTTCTTGTTCCACTTGACTTAAAAAGACCTGGAGCAATAGACCAGTTAAGAGAGATATCTGAAAAGGTGGAAAGTAAATTTTTCTTTGAAGAAAACGAGAATGTTTACTCATTAATAAAAAAAGCCAAAAGTTTCTCCAAAAAGAATGGTATAGACTTTATTATCTATGACACTCCAGGTAGGCTTCACATAGATAAAGAGATGATGCAGGAACTTAAGGATATTAAAGATGAGATAAAACCAAAAGAAAGTTTACTTGTTGCATCATCTCTCCTTGGTCAGGGAAGTGTTGATATTGCTCTTGAGTTTAAAAGAAAAGTGGGGCTTACTGGGATTATTGCAACAAAGGTTGATGGAGACTCCAAAGGTGGTTCTATCCTCTCTATGAAATTTGTTACAGGAGTGCCAATAAAATTTATTGGTACAGGAGAAAAAATGGAAGATTTCTCCGAATTTGATCCAGAAAGCTTTGCAAGAAGGATAATGGGACTTGGTGATATAAAGGGACTTATTAAAAAAATAGAAAGGGTAAAGGAAGAAGAGAGGGAGAAAATAACTTTAAAGAAAAGGGAGAGATTTGATTTAAATCTATTTTTATCCCAGATGGAGACAATAGAAAAAATGGGTGGATTCTCCTCTCTTATTTCCCACATACCTGGAATACCAACTGGATTTAATGTGGATGAGAAGGAAATAAAAAGGATGAAAGCAATTGTTCAATCAATGACAAAACAGGAGAGAAGACATCCTGAAATTATAGATGGAAGTAGGAAAAGAAGAATTGCCTCAGGATCTGGAACAAGCGTTAATGATGTAAACAAGCTTCTTAAAAATTTTAAGATGATGAAACAGATGATGGGAAACAAAAACTTGAATAAGATGATGAGGAGGGGAGGTTTGCTATGAGCGTAAAAACAAAAAAAGCCTTCAGAGTTGCAATTGACAAGAACCTCTGTAAAGAGTGCCGGATATGTGTAAGAGTGTGTCCGAAGAATGTGTTTGATGTTGATGAAAGAGGGATAGTATATGTAAAGTTTGAAGATTCCTGCATAGGCTGCAACATCTGTGAAAACCTCTGTCCTGATTTTGCAATTGAGGTGAAGAAAAGATGAAAAGATTGTATCAGGGAAATGAAGCCAGTGCAATTGGAGCATTGGATGGAGGACTTGATATTTTTGCAGGTTATCCAATAACCCCTTCAAGTGAAATTTTAGAGGTGCTCTCTAAAGAGATGCCCAAGAGAGGAAAAACATTCATCCAGATGGAGGATGAAATCTCTTCTGTTGCTGTAATAACTGCTGCTGGATTGTCTGGCAAAAAGGCTTTAACTGCCACATCTGGTCCAGGTTTTTCCCTCATGCAGGAAGGATTAAGCTTTGCATGTATGGTAGAGAGCCCCTGTGTTATAGTAAATGTAATGAGGGGAGATCCATCCACGGGGCTTCCAACTCATGTGGGACAGGGAGATTACATGCAATCAAAATGGGGAACGCATGGTGATCACCCAATAATTGTCTTTTCTCCAGGAAGTGTCCAGGAATTTTACTGGTTAACTCGTTTTTCGCTGGATATATCCAAGTACTTTAGAAATCCAGTTATAGTACTCTCAGACGAAACTGTTGCTCATATGAGAGCTGAAATGGAGAGAAGCAATCCTCCTTATAAATTTGAGTTCTCCTCTCTTCCAAAACCTGATAAACCATACAATTTTGAGAGAGATCTAATATCTGCTCCCTATCTTGGAGATGGTAAGGGAATTAAAATTACAGGTCTTTTTCATGATGAGTATGGATTTCCAGATGCTGATGAGGAAAATGCCCAAAAGTTAATAGATCACCTCTTAAGAAAAGTATATTCATATAGAAGAGAACTTTTCTATTACGAGGAAGAAACTGAAGGTAAAGATCTCATCCTTGTATCCTTTGGAGTTATGGGCACTGTGATAAAAGAGGTAAAGAGAAAACTGGAGAGAAGAGGTATCAAAGCTGGTTTTTTAAGACTTATAACCCTTAACCCATTGGATGAGAAAAAAATAAAACAGATGCTTTCAGAGGCAAAACTTGTTTTTGTAGTGGAACTAAATAAAGGACAACTCTACCTTGATATAGAGAGGATTATGGAAAACAAAACAAAAGTTTATCCAATAAATTTTGTGAGGGGAAATGTTATACCCCCAGAAGAGATAGAAAGTAAAATATTAGAGGTGATAGGATGAACTGGAGGGATTATCTCGATTGGGGAAGACTTCCAACTATCTTTTGTCCTGGATGTGGACTTGGAATTGGCTTAAGAGCTATACTTGAATCCTTTGCAGAATTGAACTGGAAGAGAGAAGATATAATCATGGTCTCTGGGATTGGATGTTCTTCAAGAATTCCTGGATATGTGAATACAGATTCTCTCCACACACTTCACGGAAGAGCACTTGCCTTCGCAACAGGAGTAAAACTTTCAAATAGAGACAAACATGTGGTGGTAATAACAGGAGATGGAGATGGATTGGGAATTGGTGGAAATCACATGATACATGCTGCAAGAAGAAATCTGGATATAAAAGTTTTTTTGTTCAACAACATGATATATGGTATGACAGGTGGTCAAGCTTCACCAACTACTCCTCTTGGTGCCTACACAACCACCTCTCCTTATGGAAAATACGAACCCACCTTTGATTCAGTTGAACTTTTAAAGGGTGCCAATGCTACATTCATTGCGAGGGGGGCAGTATACTTTTACCTCCATCTATTAAACATAATAAAGAAAGCACTTAAACATAAAGGTTTTTCCTTTGTTGAAATTCTCTCTCCCTGTCCAACATACTTTGGTAGACTTCAGGGAATTTCAGATCCATCCAAATTTTTGCTTCAACAGAAAGAAATAACATACAGGATTGAAATGAAGGATAGGATTCCAGAGGAGGAGAGAAAAAATAAGATACCCTTGGGTATATTTGTAGATGAAGAAAGGGAAACTTTTGAGGAACTGTATGAGAAGGTGATAAGGAGTGTAAAAAATGAGGAAGGAATTTCTATTTAGTGGAAGGGGCGGACAGGGTTCCATCTTTGCCTCTATAGTTCTTGCTGAAGCGGCACTTATAGAGGGATTACATGCAGTTCAAAGTCAAGTTTATGGCGCAGCTGCAAGAGGAGAAGTAACAAAGGCAGAGGTTGTAATCTCTGACTCAGAGATACTTTATCCTCGTATAAGAAAGGCTAATTTTTATGTCTCCTTTGATTACAAGGCTTTAACAAAATTTATAAAAGAATTTGACATAAGCGGAGTTCTTATATTTGATAATACATACAAGAGTATAGATAAGAAAAAACTTAAGATTGCTAAAGTCTATGAGTATCCTTTTTCAAAAAGATCCATAGAGGAGTTTAAATCTACCCAGCCAACGAATATGATGGCTCTTGGGTTTCTTGCCGGAATATCAAAGATAGTCAAGATTGAATCTTTAATTGAATCTTTAAGAATAGTTGGAAAAGAGAAATTCTTTAATATAAATGAAGATTCTTTAAAAATAGGATATGCTCTATCAAAGGAGGTAAAGGATGATTGAAAAAATAGACCACATTGGTATTGCAGTAAAAAGCATTGAACAATCAAAGAAGTTTTTTAAAGATATACTCGGGCTAAAGGTTGTTTTTGAAGAGACTCTACCTGATTCTGGTGTAAAAGTTCTTGGTCTTAGCATTGGCGAATCAAGAATTGAACTTTTAGAGGCGTATGGAGAAAACTCTCCAATAGAAAAATTTATTGAAAAAAGAGGAGAAGGTTTGCACCACATCGCCATTAAAGTGGATGATATAGAGGAGATGTTAAAGGTATTTAAAAATAACGGCATTAAACTGATAGACGAAAAACCAAGAATTGGAGCAGAAGGTAAAAAAATTGCATTTGTACATCCAAAGAGCACACATGGAATTCTCATGGAACTTGTTGAAGAAAAATGAGAAAATACATTATCCTCACCTCCCTTATTATCCTTCTCCTCCCACCTATAATAGTGGATAAATCGCTCCATGTTATAGTTGTAAACAAAGAGAATAAAAGGTTTGTCTTTCCTGTAGCCATAGGAAGTGATAGCACTCAAACACTGGAAGGTGTTTTTCTTATAACTGGAAAGAGTAAGGACCCAGAGTGGTTTATAGATGGTAAGATTTACCCACCATACAAAGAGGACCCAGAGAATGGGCTTGGAACTCGCTGGATGGCTCTATCCTGGAGAGGGTATGGAATTCATGGAACAAACGATCCATTCTCTCCGGGAAAAAGTGTATCTCAGGGATGTGTAAGACTTCAGAACAAAGATGTGGAGAAGATATTTGATTATGTCAATGTGGGAGATAGAGTTAAAATAT
>JAGGSY010000095.1 GCA_021158845.1 Caldisericia bacterium | reverse complement strand
ATCATTGGGTTAATGAACAAGGAGTGGTTTGAGGTCTTAAAGAATGCTGTTCTTATATGTTTCTCATGCATTGGAATAGACTAAAGAAACATTTTACAATTTTCACCTTAAAGGGGAAGATACTCGTGCAGACACTCTTTGCCATCTTTTACAATCTTCCATTCCTTTCAACGTATTTAAAGAAAGTACCTATGCCAGTTCTTTACTGTTATTCCTGCCCCCTTGCAACAGGAGCATGTCCTATAGGAACAATTCAGCATCTCCTTATCGTTGGCATGATACCATTTTACACAATAGGAATTATCTCCCTTATTTTTATCTTCTTTGGAAGGTACACTTGTGGATATATGTGCCCTTTTGGTTTTTATCAGGATTTACTCTTTAAGATAAAGACAAAAAAGATAAAGCCAAAGATTCCATATTTAGTTTATTCTAAGTATGTGTTGATAGGAGTTATTGTTATTGGATCCATTGTCTCTCATGAAACCCTGTTCTGTAAAATTTGTCCAGCAGGAACACTAACTGCAGGAATCCCACAGCTTATAATAAAACCTACCTTAAGAGCTCTTGCAGGTACACTCTTTTATTCAAAATTATTAATTTTAATACTTTTAACCATCTGGTCTATCTTTGAAGAAAGACCCTTCTGTCATTATTTCTGTCCTCTTGGTGCTTTTATAGGATTCTTTAACAAGGTTTCATACTTTCAGATAAAACTTGAGAAAGATAAATGTATAAAGTGTGATTTGTGTAAGAAGGCATGTCCCTTTGATATAAAGGTCTATGAAGATTTAACTAATCTTAACTGTATTAGGTGTGGTAAGTGCATAGAAGCATGTCCTACAGGTGCTTTATCCTGGGGAGTAACCTCCAAAATCCCCCCTGTGGTTATAAATCTTAAAAAGGAAGATAGTGATTAGCCAAATATTCTTCTAATATATACAGAGGTATCTTTTTAGTTCCCAGTCTGTTACATGAATTCTAAAGTCTTCCCACTCTTTCTTCTTTGCATCCACGAGTTTCTCTACAATGTGCTCTCCAATGGTTTCTACAAGGACTGAATCCTTTAAGAATTCCTCCATTGCTTCCATTAGATTTCCCGGTAGAGTTTTTATTCCCATCTTTCTCCTATCTTCATCCGCTAAATCATATATATCTATATTTATTGGTTCTTTTGGATCAATTTTGTTCCTTATTCCATCAACTCCAGCAGCGAGCATTAAGGCAAAAGCAAGATATGGATTACATGATGGATCAGGAGAGCGAAACTCCACTCTTGTTGCCCTTCCTCTTGCTGCAGGAACCCTTATTAAAGCAGATCTATTTCTTAGAGCCCATGATATATAGACAGGTGCCTCATATCCAGGAACAAGTCTTTTATAGGAATTGACAAGTGGATTTGCAATAAAGGATATACCCCTTGCATGTTTCAGGATACCCCCGATGAAATATAAAGCTTCATCTGAAAGTTCAAATTTTCCATTTTTATCATAGAATATATTTTCTCCCTTTTCGTTGAATAAAGAGAGATTGGTATGCATACCTGAACCATTAATTCCCCTTACAGGTTTAGGCATAAATGTTGCATGAAGATTGTATTTGAGGGCAATTGTTTTTGTTACAAGTTTAAAAGTTATCACATTATCTGCCGTTCTTAAGGCATCAGTATATCTAAAATCTATCTCGTGTTGTCCCTCTGCTCCCTCATGGTGTGCTGCCTCAACCTCAAAACCCATACGCTGAAGGGTTGTTACAATTTCCTCTCTCACCTTCTCTCCAAGGTCTCTTGGAAGTAAATCAAAGTAGTTTCCGCTGTCATGTGTAATTGTTGTTGGGTTTCCATCTTCGTCTCTCTTAAAGAGGAAAAATTCTGCCTCAGGTCCTGCATTCATTGTATAACCAAATTCCTTTTTAACCTTCTCCATCTCTCTTTTTAAGATGTATCTTGGATCGCCAAGAAAGGGAGTTCCATCTGGTTTCTTCACATCACATATTATTCTTGCCACAGGACTTCCAGCAGTTGTCCATGGAAGCACAGAAAAGGTGTTTGTATCTGGAACAAGGAGCATGTCAGATTCGTCAATTCTTACAAAACCTTCAATGGATGAACCATCAAAAAGAGCTCCGTTATCAAGTGCATTTTCAATTTCAGAGACAGGTATCTCAACATTCTTTGGTATTCCCATTATATCTACAAACTGCAATCTTATGAACTTAATTCCTTCTTTTTCAATCTCTTTGAGGATTTCTTCCTTCGTCATTCTCCTACCTCCGTTTTTCACTTATTTTACCAGTAAAAATTAGTTAGTCAACAAAATTATGTATAATTATTTAATGAAAAGGAATTGGATGCGTTTCATACTTATATTTATAGCGGTTATATCTGTTTCCTTTGCAGCAATATTTATAAGACTTTCATCAGCTCCAGCTTTAACCATAGCTACGTTCAGACTTGGAATAAGCTCTCTCCTTGTTCTTCCATTCTTTTTACTGTATTCAGAGAAAAAATACCAAAGAGAGGACATAAAGTTATTTATACTTACCGGTTTCTTTCTTTCGCTTCACTTTTTTAGCTGGATTACATCACTAAAATATACATCCATAATGAATTCAACGGTGCTTGTAACTACAAATCCACTTTTTGTTGCCATCTTTTCATACATTCTTTTCAAAAAAAGAACGGATAAAAAAACGATGATTGCAATTTTTATATCAATTCTTGGTTCATTTCTTATGTCATACAGCGGAAATCTCACTTCAGGTAAGACCTTTGGCAATATACTTGCATTGCTCGGAGCAGTTTTTGCTTCGCTCTATCTTATATCTTCCTCTGTTTTGAGAAAAAGATACAAACTACTTGATCTTATCTTCCCTGTTTATACTATAAGTTTCCTATTTCTGCTTCTCTTCTCGCTCTTCTTAAAAGTTCCCTTTTTTGGGTTTCCTTTAAGGGAATATACACTCTTTTTTCTCCTCGCCCTTATTCCTCAGATAATAGGTCATTCCATATTCAACTGGTCACTAAAGTTCTTCTCCCCTACATTTGTAGCAATAACAATTCTCGGTGAACCTATAGGATCTACAATTCTGGGGATTATCTTTTTCAGAGAGATCCCCTCTTTTCTGGATGTAGCAGGGGGTATTCTCATTATTTCAGGAATACTTATTTCAGAAAAAGGACTTGACAAATCATAAAATTTGTATAATTATTCAAATAAGATGAATAATTATACTAAAGAAGAAAGATTAAAACTCATTGAAGAGTTTTTAAAGAGAAGAGAGATTAAAAGGCAGGAGGAACTGGTTTCTCTTTTAAAGAGACGTGGATTTAAAGTTACTCAAGCTACCGTTGCGAGGGACTTAAAGGAACTTGGCGCTGTTAAGGTGAAGAAGGGTGGAAGATGTTTTTATAAAATACCAGATGAGGATTCAGAGAAACTTTTAACAAAGCTCAAGGTATCCTTTAATAATTTTGTAAAAGATATCAAACACACAGATAATCTTATTCTTATAAAAACAACCCCTGGAAGTGCCACAGGAATTGCAAGGCTTATTGACGAATATGATATTAAAGGACTTCTTGGAACAATAGCAGGTGATGATACTATCCTTGCAGTTTCAGAGAGGAGTAAGGTTAATAAGGTTTTGAAGGTTCTTAAAGAATTAAGGGGTGAAAAATGAAGGTAGGAATCTTTGGTGGAAGTGGTTTTGTTGGTCAGGAGCTTATAAGGATACTCACCTCTCATAAGGAAGTTGAAATAGCTTTTGTTACTTCAAACGAGTTTAACGGTAATATTGTATCCAGTGTTTTTCCAAATCTTTCCCTTAACGTTAAATTCATCTCCCATGAGGAAGGGAAGGAAAAAAAGGTGGATTTTTGTTTCTTAGCACTTCCACATACAAAATCATCACCATTTGCATACCACCTGTATAAGAGGGGAATTAAATTCATTGATTTATCCGGTGATTCAAGATTCAGGGATAAGAGAGTGTTTGAGGAATGGTATAAAGTTGAACATAAGTTTCCAGCATACTTAAAGGAAACAGTTTATGGTCTGCCAGAAATCTTCAGAGAAGAGATAAGGAATGCGAAAGTTGTTGGGAATCCCGGTTGCTATCCAACCTCTGTTATTTTACCTCTCTATCCTCTTATTAAAAACAATGTGATAGAGGGTGAGATAATAGTTGACTCCAAATCTGGAGTGAGTGGTGCAGGTAAGAAACCAAAAGAAACCACACATTTTGTCAATGTTTATGGAAACTACAAGGTGTATTCTCTTGGAAGAAAGCATAGACATGTAGGAGAGATGGAGTATATCCTTGGTAGTAAAGTTTATTTTACCGCTTCTCTTCTTCCAATAAAGAGGGGAATCTTATCAACCATCTATTTCAAATTAAAGAGAAGGGGAGAGATTTATAATATTTTAAATGAGTTTTATAAGAATGAAAGATTTGTTAGGATTTATCCAAAGGGGGTAATTCCAGAGATAAAAGATGTTGTCTATACAAATAGGTGTGATATAGGAGTTGTTGAGGAAGAAGATTTGGGTATCGTTGTCTCTGTAATAGATAATCTTGTTAAGGGAGCAGCAGGTCAGGCAGTTCAAAATATGAATATAATGTCTGGTTTCAGAGAAGATGAGGGTCTAACTGAAAGAGGTGTATCTCTGTGAGGATAGTAGTAAAGATTACAGGAAAATTTATCGAAGGAGAAAACCTCCCCCTTTTAGTTGAGAAAACAAAAGATGAACTTGATAGAAAAAATGAGGTCATTGTTGTTCATGGTGGAGGGAAGGAGATAACAAAAGAGTTTAGTTTGAGGGGGATAAAATCAAAATTCATAGAAGGTTTAAGGGTTACTGATAAAGAGGATATCCAATCGATAGAAATGATACTCTCTGGAAAGGTAAATAAGAGAATTGTATCTAATTTTCTTTCAAAGGGAGTTCCAGCTGTTGGAGTATCAGGAAAAGATGGAGGGATGGTTGTTGCAATAAGAAAGAATCCTGAGCTTGGTTATGTTGGAGATATCGTTAGTATAAATGTAAAATTGATTGATCTTTTATTAAAAAATGGTTTTGTGCCAATTATATCACCTATAAGTTATGGTATTCATGGAGAAACTTTAAACATAAATGCAGATACCTTTGCCTCACATGTTTCTGTAGCGACCAACTCCCAAAGACTTGTTTTTATTACTGATGTGATGGGGATTCTTAGGAAGGATGGAGCAATTATAAAAAGCATAACGACCAAAGAGGCTAAGAAACTTATAGATGAGGAGGTAGTTGCTAACGGTATGATTCCAAAGGTGAAAGGCGGAATTTATGCTGCAGGGAACGGTGTTAAGGAGGTTATCATAGGCACTTTTGGAGATGAAGCAGGTTTTAATATAGAAGGAACAATTATAAGGAGAGAGGATGATGAAGAAAGTTAGAGGATTTTTGTTTTCAGGTGTTCATGCTGGTCTTAAGAAGAAAAGAAAGGATGTAGGTTTAATTTATAGCTTGAATGAAGCTTTAAGTTTTGCTGTTTTTACAAAGAATAAGTTTAAAGGTGCACACATTCCTGTTTCAAAAGAGCACCTTAAATCTGGAACATCAAGAGCAATCATTGTTAATAGTGCCAACGCCAATACATTGAATGGAGAAAAAGGGATTAAGGATGCCATTAGAATGACAGAGATCACAGCCAATCTTCTTGGACTAAAAAGGGAGGATGTTCTTGTTGCATCCACTGGTTTAATTGGGGTTCCTCTTCCAATGAAGAAAATAGAGAAGGGAATCAAGCTTGCAGTTAACTCTTTAGCTAAGAATGGAATCTCTGATTTTGAGGAAGCCATAATGACAACTGATAAGGTGAAGAAAGAGGCATCAACCTATTTTAGATACAAGGGAAATGAGATAAGGATACTTGGTATGGCGAAGGGTTCAGGAATGATAGAACCTAATATGGCTACGATGCTTGCATTTATAGTGACAGATGCAAAGATTGAGCTTGGTGCTTTAAAAAGAACACTGAGGTTTTGCGTAGGTAAAACCTTTAATAGGATAAGTGTTGATGGATGTATGAGCACAAACGATTCTGTCTTCATAATGGCAAATGGAAGATCAGGTAGTCCCAAGATAGACAGGGGTAAAAGTTTTTACATGTTTAGAGATGCCCTTCTTGAGATTTGTAGAGACCTTAGCTTCCAAATAGTTAAAGATGGAGAAGGCGCTACAAAGGTTATAAGAATTATCGTAAGAAATGCAGATAGTGAATCATTTGGAAAGGATGTTGCAAGAAGAGTGGCAAACTCAAATCTTGTAAAGACTGCCATATATGGTGAGGACCCAAATTTTGGAAGAATTATTGCAGCCATTGGAACATTAAGTGATAGAGTAAGAGAGGATATAGATGTGTCTGTTGGAGAAGAGGTTGTTATTAAAGATGGCAGGATTATTAGGTTTGATAGAAAGAAAGCAAAGGAAAAATTAAAAAAAGATACAGTGGAAATCATTATAGACCTAAAAGAGGGGAATAAAGAGGTTGAATTTTTAACCTCTGATTTAACAGAGGATTATGTTGTAATAAACTCAAGATACACAACTTAAGAGGTGAATTATGGATGTAAGGGAAATCACAGAGAAGTATCATTTGAATGTTTATAAAAGATTTAATCTAATATTGAAGGGAGGGAAAGGCGTAAAACTCTTTGATGATAAAGGAAAAGAGTATATAGATTTCCTTTCAGGAATTGGTGTTAACGCTCTTGGCTACAACCATGAGGTGGTTATTTCAGCTTTAAAAGAGGGAATAGGAAAACTTCTCCATGTATCAAATTTATTTTACACAGAGGAACTCGCCCTTCTCTCCAAGAGGTTGATAGAAGCAAGTGGCTTTTCAAAAGTTTTCTTCACAAATAGTGGAACAGAGGCTAATGAACTTGCCATAAAGATGGTAAGAAGGTATGGCTCATCCAAGGGAAGGTTTGAAATTATTGCCTTAAAAAATAGCTTTCATGGAAGAAGTATGGGCTCTCTTTCAATTACAGGGAGAGAGAAGTATCACAGAGGGTTTAAACCTCTTTTAAATGGTGTGAAGTTCGTTCCGTTGAACGATAAAGATGCCTTTGTTAAGGCTTTCACACCTGAAACTGCAGGAGTTTTTCTGGAGACCATTCAGGGTGAGGGGGGAATGAGAGTTATTGACAGAGAGTATATCTCCTTTGTAAGGGAATTTACACAGGATAAAGATGTCTTGCTTGTTGTTGATGAAGTTCAAACAGGTATGGGAAGAACAGGAAAGTTCCTAAGTTTCATGAATTTTGATGTAAAACCAGACATCACAACAATGGCAAAGGCTCTTGGAGGAGGACTTCCAATGGGTGCTGTTCTCACAACAGAAAAGGTTGCGGAAGTTATGGATTATGGTTCCCATGGATGCACCTTTGGAGGAAATCCATTCATTGCAAGGGTTTCCCTTTCAGTCCTAAATTTCATTCTTAAAGATGGTTTCCTTGACGAAGTGATTGTTAAAGGGGAGTATTTGAAAAAAAGATTGAGTGAAGAGATAGGAAGCCTTCCTTTTGTAAA
Source organism: Caldisericia bacterium (assembly GCA_021158845.1). Taxonomy (NCBI): domain Bacteria; kingdom Pseudomonadati; phylum Caldisericota; class Caldisericia; species Caldisericia bacterium. The sequence continues at coordinate 816 of JAGGSY010000095.1, read as the reverse complement.
GGGAATTGGAGGAATGGGACTTATGGTTGGAATATACATTGATGGGTTTAAACCGAGAGATATTGCAGAGAAGATTTTAGATAGAGGAGTTATAGTTGGAACATCAGGAGAGGACACAATAAGACTTCTTCCTCCCTTAATAATCAATAAAGGAGAGATTGACGAAGGAGTTAAGATTATATCAAGTGTTTTAAAGGAGTTATCATGAACAAAAAGGTTGTTCTTGCATACAGTGGGGGGCTTGACACCTCTATTATACTTCACTGGCTCACAAATAAAGGATATGAAGTTGTAGCAAAAGAATATACTGGATAAAGAATCCAGATGTTTTTGAAATTGCAAGAAGTAAGTTCTCAAAGATTCTCTCTCTTGAGATGAGGGCTAATAGTGTAATTTCAAAGGTTGTAAAAAAACTTGAAGTCAACAGAAAAAGAGCAAAAGAACTTTTAACCCATGAACTCTTTGCCACAGAAGAAGTTTACAAACTTGTAAAGAAAGGAATCCCATTCAGAGAAGCGTACATGATTGTTAAGGAAAGATACACAAATCATCCTTGACGCAAGGATAAATTTCCAATATAATGTCCTTGTAAGAAGGATAAAGTATGAATAAGGAGTTATTGAAAGAGGTAATTGTCTCCAACGAAAATTATATTAAATCCATTGATCTTATTGTAGAAAGGGAATGTGTTAAATTACCTTCCTCTCTAAGAAAGGTTGTTATCTTTTATGGTGTGAGAAGAAGTGGAAAGACTTTCATCCTTTTTGATTTGTATAAAAAACACAAGGATAATGCAGTCTATATAGATTTTGAGGA
>JAGGSY010000094.1 GCA_021158845.1 Caldisericia bacterium | reverse complement strand
TATTCATACCACCTGATAAACCTTTTGTATCCACAGTTACCTTTATGAAACCAGCATTACCCTCAAATTCTTGAGGTTCAACCTTTATCCATGATTTAGAAGTGGAAAATGACACATTAAGTATTCCTCCTCCTGAATTGACAAAGTAAACTAATTGAGATTTCTTTTCTCCTTCAAGCATGGATCCAAAATCAAGAGAATCAACCAATAATTTAATCTCTGGTGAACTCTCCTCCTCAACCATTTTAAATGTATGCTCTTTTACATATTCATTATTGTTCATAACAGAGATCCATAATTCATCTTCAGTAACAATAAGTGGCTTTTCCTTTGAACCCTTCATATGTATTCGTAGTATCTCGTCTCCATTTGGAGTTATGAAAATATAGAAAGGTTCACCATCCTTTGCCTCTCTTTCGTATGAGAAATTCACTTTTCCATCAAAGGAAAGAACTTCCACAACGAGGATTCCTGAATCTAAGGCATTTCCATTTTTATCGGTTAAATGAACCAGTATATTTGCTTGAGGAATCAGTGGGAAATCTTCTCTTTCCTCTATTTTTGGAAGGGTTTTGTACTTCCAGATATAATCTGGTGGAGGAGATGGATTCTTCTCAATGTAGTAATATTTCGTTTTACATCTATATGTTACACCAACCTTTTCTCCAGGATCTCTTACTCCATCAAAATCTTTATCCTGGAAAAAGCCATGTTCTATGAATATTTTATCTATCTTTTCTAAAGCACTTTCGTTGTCTTTGAATTTCTCTCTTAAAGCATCGTACAGTTCCTTAATATTTTTAACTTTTTTCTCTTTGAGTAAGCAGAAGAAATCTCTCCAGTTTGAGAATGAAAAACCATCATCATCTCTCCCATGGATAAGAACATTATTCTTTATTTCATCATACCAACTTCCACCATCAAGTAAATCTAAAAGAAGACCAGCTGCTCCAAATTCCTCATCAGAATAAGACATAATTATTTTATGTCCAGCTGCATCCTTTAATTCTCCTCCAACACATTTTATATTGCTTCTATTGACTCTATGGAAATTACCGGATGAATCAAAATATCCGTATGATGCTGTATCAGATTTAAACTTTCCATTTTCAAGGTCACTCATTCCACCTTCCCATCCATATATGCCATTTCTTTGTGCGGATACATCAAGACAGCATGTTCCTTTTAATTTAATCTGCCTTAAAATAAATAATGATGTAGCTTCTGCAAATCCTTCAACAAAAGAATCACTTGAATTTGAATTGGATAATCCAAAGTGGTTTCTATCTCCAGGTGCTAATCCGGGTATTCCGTATAGAGAATCATGGAGGAAATGTCCAAACTCATGCCATTCTCTATTTATAGGTCTATTGTTTGAGGTTAGTGGACTGTCTGCCTTATCTATATTTATCGTTTTATTCCAGTACCATGTGCCATTTGTATTACTGAATGCACAAACTTTTAATGGAAGCATAGAATCCTTTATCATTTTTTTATAACCGCATGTTTCATCTCTGAAGATACTAAATGCTTCATCAATATGACAGAAGATCTGAGCTAAATCTTTTGGATCATTTGTGAAATCGTTAGGGAGCGTTAAGTCTGCATCTTTTCCAATAATGATGTCTCTGTTATTAGTTATTTTTGGGCATGGTTTGGAATCATCTTTAATGTGGACTTTTACAAAGAAGAGATTTTTACAGTCATAATACTTAACCTTAAACTCTTTTGTTTCAAAAATTACTGCGAGTACATAATCGTGTTTACAATCAAAATCAAAAAATAAAAAGTCAAACTTTCCATCTTTGTCAGTATAAGTTTCAAGATAGTATTTTTTATCTGGAAGTCCTGTGTTGAAGGAAGAATGGACATCTGGGAAGTCTCCCTCAGTCTTTTTAAATTTTTTATCAACACTACATTTTGGTTCATAATTTAGAAAAAGAAGTACCCTTATTCCTTTCAAAGGACACTCTTTGTTTTTGGAGTTTAAGAACTTTACACTTCCTTTGATTTCTCTTATATCAGGACAAATTGTAACCTTTAGTTCCTTTACAATTTCTTTTATACAAGGTGGGGAAGGAGAGACACTGAAAATTAGATTGAATGTGAAATAAGCACTTGGAGCTGTTGATGAATTCTCTTTTACTTCTGCAAAAATTGCAATTTCTTTCTCCTCTTTTGGAGAAAGAGTCAGAGATTCTGGGTCGAAAGTAATATCTACTTTTGCACTACCTATTGGTTCCTCTTTCAATTTAGCGGTTCCTGAAACTGTTACATCAATATCTCCTGTATTTTTTACAGTTATTACAATTTTTTTCTTATCTTTTCCACCAACATATGTACCTCCATAATCTATACTTGAGCATGTAGGACAGAAT
>JAGGSY010000093.1 GCA_021158845.1 Caldisericia bacterium | reverse complement strand
CCATAATTAGCCTCATCACACCTTCCAACAAATAGAGCAATCAGATTACTCTTTCCAAGAGGTGTCATCGGCAGAATGTTTACAAACTCCTCCTTTCCCCCTATCTTCATGATAACGAAATATGGTTGCATTTCCTGTATCCCAGTTTTATACTTCTCCTTTGCCTTCTCCCATCTATCCTCTCTGTTGTAGAAGACCTGGACATCTGTCATATGATAATCCCTATACATGAATGATTGCACTTCAACAAGATCGTCTGGAAACCTCATGTGTGCCTTGAGATCTTCACTCATCTTTTCCTGTGGCACAAACAGATCTGGATATATTTTCATATATGTCTTAATAATTGGATCCTCATCATCTATAACATAGAATTTCACCTTTCCGTTGTATGCATCAACGGTAAATTTTACAGAGTTTCTTATGTAATTAAACCTTATATCTCCTAACTTTACATGTTCAGAGTATGGATAAAAGGATGAGATTGTAAAGCCATCTCCCATCCACATAAGATTTCCATCCTTATCTATAAATATATAAGGATCATAGCCAAAAAGTAAGAATGGAGCAATCTTATCAACTCTCTGAATAACATCTCTATACATCATTATTCTTGAATCCTTGTTAAGATACCTTGAAAGAAGGATATTCATATCATTAAATTTTGAGGCGAGCATGATTCGTTTTAATAATCCTCCCACTTCGATTCCACCTTCCCCTTCATACCTTGTATAAACATTCTCATTGCCTCTTGGGTAATCAAACTCATCTGTAGATGTCTTAACAAAAACATAGTTGTCTGTTAGCTCTCCATAGTAAATCTCTGGCCTTTTTATACTAACCCCTTCAACTTCAACTCTTGGTGGTATATCCTTAATCCATAAAACTGGAAGTCCTTCCTCGGTAAATTCATTTACTGGATTCATACAGACTCCATAACCATGAGTGTATTTCAAATGTAGATTAACCCAGCTCTTGGAGCCCTCTGGGAGTAAATTCTGATCAAGCTCCCTTGCGGCAAGCATAACTTCTCTCAAGTTACCATTTATATTGTATCTATCCACATCAACATCAATAAATCTATAGTATGGTCTTATACCCTGAATCTCCTTGTATGTATCAATAAGGGCTCTCCAATCCCACAATCTTGCACTATCTATAACTTCAGCATTATTCTTTATTATTTCCTCTGTAAGTGGAGAAAGCGATGAAATAAATACATTGTCAAACCTGTCAAGCCCATACGCCTTTCTTGTAAATTCAATATTGTAAGATAGGAATTCCTTCTCCTTTGCAAGTTCGTTTGGCTCAACTATTACTCTCTGGTAAACACCGGGAAGCACTCCATAAAGAACAAGAATCAATACAAACAAAACAACGATAGAGATAAGAAGTTTCCTTTGAGGTCTGAATTTACCGAGGTTTGATGAATAGATAAATAAAAGTATGGAGAGGATTAGAAGAAGGGAGATTAAAACATAGTAAATGGGAATTCTCACATGCAAGTCTGTGTATCCAACTCCATAAACAGCACCTCTCTTAGATATCATCAGGTTAAAAATGGAAAAATAGGTCTTGACACTGATAATAAGGAATAAAACACCAAAAAGATAGGCAAACCTTCTATACATCTCATCCTTCGTTAATCTTATGGAAAGGGCAAATCGTGCCTTTGACATAATAATGCTGTAGAAGAGATAGAGGAAGATAACAAATACCGAAAGAGATATGAGAAAATCAAGGACATTTAGCGCAAAGGGGAGGGTAAAGAGATAAAAGGAGAGATCCTTATTAAAAATGGGAGTTTTTACACCCACAGGTGTTCTATATAAAAAGAGAAGTAACTTATTATAATCAAGAGAATTTGTCAGGGAAAAGAAGAAGGATACAGCAACTATACCAATATAGAAAGAGATTTTAAATATCTTTCTCTGTTTTTTTGTTTGAGAACTCTCAAAAGGTGTTTTGATGAATTTGAATCTCATTGCAAGATATGTAAAGAGGAGCGTTACAAGAAACGAAATGATGAATGTTAAAATCCTAAAAATAAGCCTTCTTCTAAATGTAATGGCAAAACCAAGACTTTTAAACCATTGATAGTCAACAAACAAGCTGGAGAATACAGAGATAAAGATTACAAAACCTACTGGAATTATCATAATAAGAAAAAGTGGGAGAGAGAACTTACCCTCTTTTTTAAGGGTAATTATGAATGGTAAAGAAAATACTAACGCAATTAAAATTATAAAAATTATCATGTCTTCCTCCTTTTTCTATAGTATAAAAACTCATCCACTCTTTTAAGAGCTAACTTCACCCCCTCACTCTCATCCTTAACATCTCCCACATCCTTAGGGAAAACGAGATAACCAAATGAAAAGCCAAAGGAGAGTTCCTCTATGTAGATTTTAAACTCCTTGTTGAATCTATCTCTAATCCTTTTTAAAATTTTATCCACTGCCATTTTATCATCTCCTGGAATAAACACTATAAATTCATCACCTCCATACCTAAAGACGAGGTCTGTCTTTCTTACAGATTCCTTAAGTATCTCTGCGAATTTTTTTAACACTCTATCACCTTCAGAATGACCGAATCTATCATTTATGCTCTTAAATTCATCTAAATCTATCATCATGAGCTGAAAGGAAGAGTTGTATCTTATAGATTTAGATATCTCATAACTCAATATTCTTTCCAACTCCCTCCTGTTGTATAGACCTGTAAGATAATCTTTAATGGCAAGCTCTTCTGCCTCTTTCTTTAATGCATCAAGCCTTTCAAACAAGGAGTGCTTCTCCATCACCACCTCTGCAAATCTTGCAAGGGTTTCAGCTATTCTTATGTCTGATTGGGTGAATTTGTTTGGTTTCCATGAATCTATGTTAATAATTGCGATAACTTCGTCTCCAATTATTATTGGAACACCTATGTATGATCTAACAGGTGATTTAGATTCTCTTATCCATGCAGGCACTTCTCTTGTATCAGGATAGTATAGTGTTTTTCCAGTTTCCTCTATCTCTCTTATATTTTCTGGTAAAGATAACCTCATTTCTTCCTCAACCTTTTTTACAACATCATCTTCTATGTTCTCCCAAAGAATAAATCTCCACTCTCCATTCTCTTTTACCATTATTGATGCACTGTCAGCACCTGTAATTCTAACAGCTGTTTTTATCAATTCCTTTAATATTTTATCCCTATCTCCAATCCCCCTTGTTAAAAAAATTGTTGATTCTACAAGGAGCTCCATCTTTCTCTCCGTTCTTGTAAAGAAGCTGATACTTTTATCAAGTAGCAGGGTGTAGAGAATCATGTATCCAGCTATAGGTAAACATCTTAAGGAAACAAGCCTTGGATTGTAGATAAAATCAGGTGGATAAATATGAGAAGAGTAGAAGTGGGGAATTACACCAAAGGTTTCTGAAAATATCTCCCCAAGATAAAGTAGGATATAGGAAAATAAAATATAGTAGAGGGATCTTCTCAGGCCAAAGAATGAAAATAGAAGTAGATAGAGAAAGTATAGAATAAAAGTGATACTCTCAATTCCTCCTGAAACATAAAGTATTGTTGTAACAAAAAGACCATCAAGTATAAAACTTATGATAAGGAAAGTGTAATAGTTTTCTTTTTTCAATTTCAAAAAGATGAAATAGGAGAGTGCAAGAAACAGAAAATAAGAAAGTGAGATAAAGATGTATGCCTTTGGTGAGATAATCTGAATTTTATCAAAAAAATTTAAAAGTCCTGTAAATAGAAACAAAAGGGCGATTAAGATCTTTATTTTTAAAACCTCAATTCCTCTTAAATAGAGCTCGCTCAACAAAAAAGCATCTTTCATATCTTATTTTAGAAAACCCCAAGTTTTCTAAGTTCCTCCTCACTAAGACCAAAGTAGTGACCAATTTCATGATACAAAACATTCTTTATCTTTTCAACTAAAGGGACATTCTCCATCCTTGCCTCCTCCTCTATCTCTCTCATAAAAAGTATAATTCTATCAGGAAGAACTCCGTTGTAGCCCAATCCCCTTTTGGTTAGAGGAACACCCTGGTAAATTCCAAGAAGTTTACCACTCCTCACCCCCACCTTCCTTAGAAGATCAAGAGAAGGTCTTTCTTCAAGCACTATACTAACATTCTCCATGTCCTTTCTGAAACGTTCAGGAAGTTCATCTATCAACTTAAGAACTATCCTTTCAAATTCTTCTCTTTCCATAACTCAATTATATGATAAAATTTCTTATATGAATATATTGAAAGGAGACCTTAAGGACTTTTCATTCTATGATATTCTTACGCTGATAAAGAATATCCAAAAATCTGGGGTTCTAATCATTGAATCCGGGGGAGAGGAATTTGGAAGGATATACTTTGATCACGGCGAGGTAACCCATGCATCGGTTAAAAATTCCCCCTTACCGATTGGAACATTATTGGTAAGGCATAAGAAGATAGATGAGGCAGAGTTGGAGAGGATACTAAGTGAAGAAAGAGAGGGGAAATTTGGAGAGAAGCTTGTAAAGTCTGGAGTGATGGATAAGGAGGAACTAAAGAAATTTTTGAAACTTCAACTGGTGGAAAGATGTTTACATCTCTTCCTTGTAAAGGATGGAAGTTTTAAATTCATACCCGATGAGAAACCAGAGGAAACAAATATAAAGATGGATGTTGATGAACTTATGCTTGAATTAACAAGAAAGTATGATGAACTAATGGAGATAAGGAAAGTTATACCAAATGATGATATTGTCCTTAAGGTAAATCCAGAACCAGATATGGACAGTATGACATTCTCAAAGGATGAGTGGGAGATAGTATTTATGTGTGATGGGAAGAAAACGGTGGGAGAAATAGCATGGTCATCAAAACTTGGTTACTTTGAGGCATTGAAAACCATGAGAGATCTTGTAATCTCTGGAATTCTTTTAAAGGAGGAGAAATGAAGATTTTAAAGAATGTTTCCGTCTTTACCGGGGGAGAGAAACCAAAATTCTTTAATAATGGAATTTTGGTGTGGGATGAGGAAAAAATAGTTTATGTTGGGGAGAATAATAAAGAGTATAAAGGTGAAGTTATAGATGGAAAGGGGAAACTTGTGATGCCAGGTTTTATACTCGCTCATGATCATCTATACTCAGTTCTTTCAAGAGGGATACCTTTAAAAAATTATCATCCTAAAAATTTTTTGGAGATACTAAAAAATCTATGGTGGAAACTGGATCTTGCTCTGGACAGGGAATCAGTTTATTACTCTGCACTTGTAGGGATAATTGATGCCATAAGAAAAGGAACAACCACAATAATAGATCACCATGCAAGTTTTGGATACATCTTGGGAAGTCTTGATGAACTGGAGAGAGCAAGTGTTGAAACTGGGATTAGACTCTCCACATGTTTTGAGGTTTCAGACAGATGGGGAGAGGTTAAGGCAAAGGAAAGCATAAAGGAAAACATAAGATTCATTGAAAAGTTGAGGAAAGAAAAGAATCCTCTTGTATCACCAACATTTGGAATGCATGCCCAATTTACAATAAGTGAAAAAACCATAAAGGAGTGTGCAGAAGCAGGAAATGCCCTTGATGTTGGATTTCATATCCATGTTGCAGAGGATATATCTGATAGGGAAGATTCCATTGAAAAATACGGAATGGGTGTTGTAGAGAGACTCTTAAAGGAAAATATACTTGGAAAAAGAACCCTTGCAATTCATGCCATCCACATTGATGAAAAGGAAAAGGAGATTCTAAAGGAGACTGATACCATGGTTATACATAATCCTGAATCAAATATGAACAATGCAGTTGGAGTATCTGATGTTATAGGGATGATGAATAAAGGAATCCTTTTAGGTCTTGGAACAGACGGTTTCACTCAAAACATGTGGAGGGAAACTCAAGTTGCAAATATACTGCACAAGTTAAACAAAAAGGACCCAAATGTTGGCTTTATGGAATCCTATAAAATGCTGTTTGTAAATAATCCAAAGATAGCTGAAAGAGTCTTTAATAAAAAGATTGGAGTAATAGAGGAGGGTAGTGCTCCTGACTTCATAATGCTATCTTATACACCCCCAACACCTTTAAACGAAGATAACTTCTTTGGTCATTTTCTCTTTGGATTATCTCCAGATTTTGTTGAAGATGTGATAATAAATGGAAAATTTGTTATGAAGGAGAGGGAAATTATAACTGTGGATACAGAAAAAATAGAGAGGGAAAGTAGGAAAATCACAGAGAAACTGTGGGAGAGATTTAACTCTATATAATGACCCTAATAAAACTTGGAATAACCTTCTTTATTATAATTTTCTTGATAACAAGGAAGGTAAGTCCAGGTATAAGTTTACTCATTGGTGGATTATTTCTTGGTTTTATCTATCCAATTCCATTTAAAGAGCTGATGAAGCATCTTCTTATAACATCTATCTCTAAAGACACCCTCAAACTTACCATAATGCTATGCATGATATACTTCTTTGCCAATCTCCTTCAGGATAAAAAAATTCTTACAAAGATGATAAAAAATCTTGACTCTTTTATACCCAATAGAAAGATTACAATCTTTCTCTCTGCCTCCCTTGTAGGTCTCATACCTATGCCAGGAGGTGCTCTATTCTCAGCCCCCCTTGTGGAAGAATCAGCAAGGGGAATGGTGGCAACAAATGAGAGGAAAGCTTACTTAAATTACTGGTTCAGACATGTGTGGGAAGGTGTATTCCCAATTTATCCTGCCCTTATACTCATATCCATATTTTTAAAAATACCAATGAGGACGGTTTTATTGGCACATTTTATACTTCCAATACTTCAGATATCTGCTGGATGGCTTGTAGGTTATAGAGGTGTGAAGCTTGAAAATATAAGGAGAGAGAAGGGTAGTTTCCGTGAATTTTTAAAATATTTCTCTCCAATACTCCTTATAATACTTCTCTCCACAGTGGTTTCACTTGATAT
>JAGGSY010000092.1 GCA_021158845.1 Caldisericia bacterium | reverse complement strand
CCTTGCAAGGGAAACATCAATGAATTTAGTGATATTGATTTATTTGTTGTTATCTTTAAATGTGAAGAATCTTAAATATTTCCTCATCTGATAGAGGGATATCAAGTGTTTTCAATCTTGATTTTTCACCGGATACAATCTTTATATCTTTGACCTCAAATTTTCTCTTTAAAAATTTTAATAACTCTCTATTTGCCTTTCCTTTTACTGGTGGTGCAGAAATTTTAACATACAAAATACCCCCTTTAAAATCCTTTATCTCATTCTTTTTCGCATTTGGAATGACTTTAACCAGTAATTTCACAATGGAAAATTAGAGGAGGGTTAACCCTCCTCTATATTATTTCACAGCATGGCATGCAACGAAATGCCCTGGTTTTATCTCTCTAAGTTCAGGTTTTACCTCTTTACATATTGGCATTGCAACAGGACAACGGGTATGAAAAACGCACCCTGACGGAGGGTTTATTGGAGAAGGAATATCTCCCTTAAGGATTATTCTTTCCTTTTTAACCTCTGGGTCTGGAACAGGAACTGCAGATAAAAGTGCTTGAGTATAAGGATGAAGAGGATTCTCAAACAACTCCTGATTCTCAGCTATCTCCATTACCTTTCCAAGATACATAACAACAACTCTATCACACATGTGTCTTATAACTGCTAAATCGTGAGCAATGAATAGGTATGTCAGTTTTAGCTTCTCCTGAAGATCGTTTAGAAGATTTATCACCTGAGATTGGATGGAAACATCAAGGGCAGATACAGGCTCGTCGCAAACAACAAACTTTGGGTTCAAAATTATAGCTCTTGCAATACCAATTCTCTGCCTCTGTCCTCCAGAAAATTCATGGGGATACCTGTTTAGATACTCTGGTCTTAATCCAACAAGTTCCATAACCTCAACAACTCTATCAAGCATCTCGTTTCTATTCTTTATAAGTCTATGAACTACGAGAGGTTCACCGATTATCTCTGAAATTGGCATTCTTGGATTTAGAGAACCGTATGGATCTTGAAATATTATCTGCATATTCCTTCTCAACTTTCTTAACTCCTCTCCCTTCAAATTATTTATGAGTTTCCCCTCAAAGTAAACCTCGCCATCTGTTGGTCTATACAACTGAAGGATTGTTTTTCCTACTGTTGTCTTTCCAGAACCTGATTCACCTACAAGGCCAAGTGTTTCACCTTCATATATGTCAAAGGATATCTCATCTACAGCTTTAACCCATGCTATAACTCCCCCGAGAACTCCACCATGTATTGGGAAATACTTCTTTAGATTCTTAACTCTAACCAAAGGTTCTGCCATCCTACACCCCCTCTCCTGGTTTCAGGTAGTTCCAGCATCTAACCCAATGTCCTGGAGAAATTTCTTCAAGGGGAGGTTCTTCCTCTCTACATTTCTTTGTGGAATAGGGACATCTTGGATGGAACTTACATCCCTTTGGCATATGGTATGGATTTGGAACTACACCCTCAATGGTGGCGAGTCTTTCTCCGGGTTTTCTTGGTTTTGTAACAAGAGGTATAGAGTGAAGCAATCCATAAGTGTATGGATGTTGTGGATTCTTAAATATCGTCTTTACATCGGAATATTCAACTATTCTTCCAGTGTACATAACTGCAATGCTATCTGCCATTTCTGCAATTACTGCAAGGTTATGGGTTATCATTAGGATTGCCATTCCTATTTTCTTCTTTAAATCCTTCATAAGTTCAAGAATCTGAGCTTGAATTGTAACATCAAGGGCAGTTGTTGCCTCATCTGATATAAGAAGATCAGGATTACATGAAAGAGCCATAGCAATCATAACTCTCTGTCTCATTCCTCCTGACATCTGGTGTGGATAGTTGTAGAATCTCTTTTCTGGATCAGGTATTCCAACAAGATCCAACATCTCAATGGCTTTTTTCTTCGCCTCCTCTTCAGTAACATCCTGATGTACGAGAATTGCCTCCATCACCTGAAAGCCAACAGTAAATACTGGATTAAGGGAGGTCATCGGCTCCTGAAAGATCATGGAGATCTGACTCCCTCTGACTCTTCTCATCTCCTCTTCTGTCTTCTTAAGTAGATCCTCTCCTTTAAACCAGACCTCTCCTTTAACAATCTTTCCAGGGGGCCATGGAACAAGTCTCATTATAGAAAGGGATGTAACAGATTTTCCACAGCCAGATTCACCCACAAGGCCAAGAGTTTCACCAACTCTAATCTTTAAATCAACTCCTTCAACTGCCCTTACAACTCCATCATCTGTATAGAAGTAAGTTGTCAAATCTTTTGTTTCTAAAAGTATGTCTTTTTCCATGATTTACTCCTTATATCTTAAGTCTTGGATCAAGGGCATCCCTCAACCCATCACCAAGGAAGTTAAAAGAGAGAGTTGTTATAAATATGGCAAGACCGGGCCACCATACAAGCCATGGTGCAGAGAGCATAAATGTTTGTGCACCATTAAGCATATTTCCCCAGGAAGGAGTCGGTTGTCTAATCCCTAAACCTAAAAAACTTAATGTAGCTTCGTAGATTATATTTCCACTTATTGCAAGAGTAGAAGCAACTATAACAGGAGCCATAACATTTGGCAGAAGATGTCTAATCATTATCCTTAAAGGACTTGCACCTATAGCTCTCGCTGCCTCTATAAATTCTTGCTCTTTTAAAGATAGAACCTGTCCTCTTACAAGACGAGCTACCCCCATCCAACCAAATACCGTGATAATAAGAATTATTGTAAAAACTGATCCTCTAATTATAGCATTAAGAACAACCATCAAAGGTAAAACCGGAATGGAAAGCATCATATCTGTAAATCTCATTATTAAAGTATCAGTTAATCTCCCAGAGTAACCAGAGATCAATCCAAGAATCAAACCTATAATCGCCGATAAGATACTTGCACTTAAACCTACGGTAAGAGAGACTCTTCCTCCATAAAGAAGTCTTGCCCACGCATCTCTTCCCATTTGATCAAGCCCCAATGGATGCCCTGGTCCAGGAGGAGCCAACTCCACTCTGGTAGACCAAGGAACAGACTCTATATAGGTGTAAGGGTCATTTCCCAAGGATAAATAGGGTGCAAAAACTGCTGAAAGTATAATAATGATAAGCACAACAAGGCTTATCATTGCTATTTTATGTTTCCTCAATCTTCTAAAAACATAATACCAATAACCATGAACTTCTATTTTTTCCTCTCTTAATGCAGTTTCAGTAACACTCATATGAACCTCCCATTATGTGTATCTAATTCTTGGATCTATTACGGCATAGAGTATATCTGCGATGAGATTTCCAACGACGACAAGAATTGCATCTATCATAATTATAGCCATTGCAACAAATATATCCTGCTGCATTATAGCTTTATAGGTAAGTCTTCCAATTCCATCAATAGAGAAAACTGTCTCTGTTATCATGGCACCACCTATAAGAGCAGGGAACGACAAACCTATAAGAGTTATTATAGGTATAACTGCATTTCTGAAAGCATGTTTATATATAACAACTCTCTCAGGGAGTCCTTTTGCTCTTGCAGTCCTCACATAATCCTGTCTAATAACCTCAAGCATTGAGGATCTCATATATCTGAGCCATGAGCCAACCTGAAAAAGAGTAAGCACAATTATAGGAAGAGTTAAATGTTTAATATAGTCTAAGAATCTCAACCAGAAAGGGGCTTCTGAGAAGGAAATTGGCATCCCATGATAAATTAGAAAAGCTTCATGGACCCCAGCGGCTGGAAAAATGGGAAACTTTACTGCAAAAAGATACATCAGCATTAAACCAAACCAGAATGTAGGCATTGACATTCCAAAAAATGCAAAGAAAGTTAGAAAGTTGTCAACCCATGTATATTGATGTAGTGCAGAATAAACACCAAGTGGGATGGAAAGTAGAACTGCTAAAATTAAGGAACCTGAAGAAAATGCTATTGTAACTGGAATTCTCTCTTTTATAAGTTCAAGTGCCGTTCTTCCAGGAGCAAGTGTTGTAAGTCCCCATCCAGTTTGTGGGAAGAAAAATTCTTTTAGCCAGTAGAAAAATCTAATTATAAGTGGCTGATCCCAATGCCATATGTGTTTAAGCCTTGCTATATCTTCGGGTCTAACATGAGGGTTTATTACGAGCTGAGCAAACGGATCTCCCAGTTGAGAGACTAAAAAGAAACTTATAAATGCTATTCCTATAAGAACTGGGATAAATTGAAGAAGTCTTCTAATTAAATAATTTTTCATCTCATTCCTCCAATTTATTTGTAAAATAAAGGGGGAGAATTTCTCCCCCTTTAAGAAAAAATAAACCTAACCTAAACTATCCTTCCCAATACCAGTAATCAACATTCCATGTGCTTGGAGTTACAGCACTCACTGGGAAGTCAAATCCGACAAGTCCTTTTTTAATCACACAAACAGCTACGTGCATATTGAGATACAACTCTGGTAAATCATCATAAATAATCTCCTGTATCTTCTTTGAAATTTCAATTCTCTTTTCTGGATCAAGAGTTGCTTCTCCCTCATCTAATAATTTATCTACAGTTGGATTCCTGTATCTTGTAAAGTTCTGACCTGCCCATCCATTTTCCTCTGTTGGAATTTGCTCGGTGTGATAAAGTGTGAGAGGAATAATATCTGCTGGATCTGCACCCCATGCAAACAGAGCACCTTGGAATGTTCCGTGAATCCAATCATCAATCATTGGTCCCCAGTTCTTTGGAACATAATTTACAGTGACTCCAAGATTATCCTTCCAGTATTTTGCCATGAACTCTATCTCTTGTTCTCTTACTGCATATCCTGCAGGTCCTTCAATATCAATCACGACCTTCTTACCATCAGGATTGATGAGATTACCCTGTGCATCCCAAGTATATCCAGCATCTTCGAGTATCTGTTTTGCCTTCTTTGGATCATATGGATATTTTCCAACAAGTTTCTTATTGAATGCAGCGAACTTTGGAGGCATAAATCCATAACATAAAGGACGTACGCCAAAGAAGATCTTATCACTCATCTTCTTTCTATCTAAAGCATACATAAGTGCCTTTCTTAAGGTTTTATCCTTAAGAATTGGATCCTCAAGATTAAGAGTTACATGCTCCCAATAGACTGAATCAATATAATGGAAATTATGTGTTTTCTTAAGGCCTCTCTTCTCTGCTGCATAGGCTTGAGGTACATCAAGTCCAATTCCTGGGATTGTCATCTGAACTTTTCCTGAAAGCAACTGCATAAGCATTGTATTTGTATCTGGAGTGAAGTAGAAAATTATCTTATCAAGTAGTGGCTCAGGTCCCCAATAGTTTGGATTCTTCTTTAGAATTACATAGTTTCCTGGAGACCACTCATCAAGAACATATGGTCCACCATGAATTGGTTTCTGGTTGTAATCACAGCTATTGATTAATGCTGGATCCTTATCAAAGATTGGTTTAAGAATATGAGCTGGATAGAGTCCTGCACCAGCTACACCGTATTGAGCCCAAATTGTCTTCTCTTTCCAGTAAACAATAATTGTATATGGATCTGGTGTTTCAATCTTTGCAACCTTCTCTGCAACATCTCTTGAAACAACCTGGATCTTATTACTCATCTGAAGTTGATATCCAAACACAAAATCTTCTGCAGTAATGGGCTTACCATCTGACCATTTTGCACCTTTCCTCAAGTGCCAGATAGTCTTCATTGTTCCATCTGGATTTACAATCCAATCTCCATCACTAATCTGTGGAATCTTCTTTGCAATTACAGGATACAATACTCCGCTTGGAAGAGTAGAAGCTTCAGCTGTATAAATGGGACCAAACACTTCATTCATAACTGCACTTGAATCAAGTGCAACAAAAGCAGTCTTAGGCTCCTCACATGTTGCAATTGCAACACTTCCACCAACCTTAGGTGGGAAGATAACCATATAGACTCCATAGGCGCACTCTGCTCTGTTTGCTGGAGCTCTTGGTCTTAAATTTCTCTCCTCATCCCACTTTAGAACCTGAACTTTTGGTCTTACTGCGATGGTCATCGCTCCATATGCCCAGCTATCAATCTCATCCTCATCGTTGGAAAATGTGAGAGGTTCCTTAATTTTCTTTGCCTCATCGGCATAACCTAAAACATTGGTTAAAATTGCAGCAAGTTCCTCTCTCTTTATTGGATTCTTAGGTCTAAAGGTTCCATCTGGATATCCCTTAACATATCCTGCCTTTACTGCAGTCTCTACAAACTTGTAAGACCATCTTGTCTTTGAAACATCCTTGAATGTTGGAGTGGAAGGAGATACAAGGGTGAGTTTCTTTGCAAGAACTATCATTGTGGCAAATTCTTCACGGGTGACAGATCTCTCTGGTTTGAAGGTTCCATCTGGATAACCCTTAAGAACACCCATATCAACCAATTTGTAAATCTGTTTTGCAGCCCAATAATCTTCTGGAACATCCGGGAACTTACCCTGAGCATAAGCTCTTCCCCAGAGTCCTAAACTAAACACCATAAGCAGTGCCAAAGTCACCGCCAAGACTTTTTTAAACATGTTTTACCCTCCTTTTTGTAAGGATTTTTAATTTTTGAAAGGTGTTTTTTAACTGCTATCACCTCCCTTTTTTTCTTTTATATTTTAAAGTAAAAAAATGGTTTTGTCAAATGAATAAAGAGAGGAAAATTTATACGATAATATCATATAAAATCTTTAATTTCTATACGATGGTATCGTATAGAAAAGTTTATTTAATTTTTAATCTTGTAAGTGTTATAATTTATCCATGAAAGTTATATGGGCTCCCTGGAGAATCAAATATATCCTCTCGGCAAAGAGAAAGGGAAAGAAGGAATGTTTTATATGCAATGCCGTGAAAAGTAATGATGACGAGAAAAACCTTGTGGTAAAGAGGGGGAATAAGGTAATAGTAATCATGAATAGATTTCCTTACAACCCTGGACATTTAATGGTCTGTCCCAAAAGACATGTTAAATTTCCCTATGAATTGACAGAAGAGGAGAACTTGGAAATCATGAATACACTCTCAGAAATGGTAAAGTTACTTAATAAAGTCTTCTCTCCAGAAGGATTCAACATAGGACTCAATGTTGGAAAAGCCTCTGGTGCCGGTGAGGAACATTTACACTTTCACATAGTGCCAAGATGGACTGGAGATACAAACTTTATGCCAGTATTTTCTGAGACAAAGGTGATACCGGAATTTTTGTTAGATACCTATAAAAAACTAAGAGAGGCAATGGATGAGAGTGGTAGCTGATTTTCACATTCACTCAAAATACTCAAGGGCAACAAGTAAAAATATGGATGTGGAGAACATATCAAGATGGGCAAGGATAAAGGGTATTGATATAGTAGGAACAGGAGATTTTACTCATCCTGAATGGCTAAAGGAACTTAAAGATCATTTAAAGGAAGATGGAGAGGGCCTATACATCTACAATGGTGTTCACTTTGTGCTTTCCAGCGAAATCTCTTTAGTTTTTGCTCAGGGTGGAAAGACAAGGAAGGTTCATATATGTCTCATCTCTCCATCTTTCAGAGAGGTAGAAAAGATAAACAATGAACTTGGAAAATTTGGCGATCTATCAATAGATGGAAGACCGACACTACCTCTATCATGCAAAGAACTTGTGAGACTTGTAAAAGATGTATCCCCTGATACCTTTATATTTCCTGCCCATGCATGGACTCCATGGTTTGGAATATTCGGCTCAATGACTGGATTTGATTCCATTGAGGAGGCATTCGGAGAAGAGGCAAAACATATCTATGCATTAGAAACAGGCCTTTCATCAGATCCTCCCATGAACTGGATGGTATCGAGTCTTGATAGATTCTCCCTTGTATCCAATTCAGATGCACACTCTCCTTCACATCTTGGAAGAGAGGCAAATGTATTTGATATAGAGTTTAACTTTTATGAAATGGTGGAAGCTATAAAGAAAAAAGATAAAAACAAGTTTTTATTCACTATAGAGTTCTTTCCTGAGGAGGGGAAATACCACTATGATGGTCATAGGAAATGTGGGGTATCAATGAGTCCAAAGGAGGCTAAAGAGAGAAAAAATATATGCCCTGTCTGTGGGAGACCAATGACCCTTGGAGTTTTACACAGGGTTTATGATTTATCTGATAGAGAAGAGGGATTCTCTTCAGAAAGATTTATTCCTTTCAAGCGTCTTGTTCCTCTTCAAGAAATTATCGCCCAGGCTATGGAAAAAGGAGTAGCCACAAAAGGGGTTCAGGATGAATACATGAAACTTATTCAGATATTTGGAACAGAGTTTAATATTTTGCTTTTCACACCTCTCTCTGAACTGGAAAAAAGAATGAACAAAAAAATATTTTCTGCAATAAAAAATATGAGAGAAGGGAGGGTAAAGATAGAACCAGGATTTGATGGGGAGTATGGGAAAGTTTTAGTTGAGATAGATAAAGATGAGGAAAAACCTCCATCACTTTTTGGATAAGATACTTACAGAAGGAAAAAGGGTATCTATAGATAGCATCCGCATATTCAATCCAAAGAAGGTTAAGTTTTCAATTAGAAATGTATTTAAATGTCAATTTGGTTGTCCAATGTACAACAAAAGACTCTCATGCCCACCATTTATCCCTTCTTACACTGAATTTAAAGAACTATTTAAAAGTTACAGACTCGGATTGCTGATATCTTTTAATTTAGAAGTAAATAATGAGAAAGAATTTGTATTAAAGAAGAGAGAGATTGAAGAGTTCCTTCTCATATCAGAGAAAATTCTACTCCCTCAATTCCATTTTGCCTTCTCTCTGTTTCCGGGAAGTTGCGAGCTTTGTGAAATTTGTGAGTTTGAAAAGAGTAGAAAGTGTCCAAAAAGAGAAAAAGTAAGACCCTCTATATC
>JAGGSY010000091.1 GCA_021158845.1 Caldisericia bacterium | reverse complement strand
AGGAAAGGAGGTGTAAAAAACAAAAGGAAAAATGGAAAGAAAAATACCTGGTATGCTCTATATACTTCTCTCCTTTGTTCCATGGATTGTTTACTGGGTTCTGTGCGGTATGGGAAACAGGTTGGGTGTAGCAATTCCTTTTGTAGTTTCTTTACTTCTCATAATCCCTCAAATCCACAAAAGAGATTTCAATCTGATGGATGTTATTTCTCTTCTCTACTTTGGCATAGCCACTACCACTACATTCATCTTCAATTTGAACACATTTGTTGAGAAAAGCGGATTTCTTGGTTATCTTACCTTGTTTCTGATGGCATTGTTTTCTTTAATCATCAAACAGCCTTACACTCTTCAGGTTTCAAAAAGGGATTATCCTGAAATCTACTGGAAGGATAAATCATTTCTTGCCATTAACAACATAATTACTGGGGTCTGGGCGATAATCTTTATGGCAAACGCCATCATATTTTTACTTCTTGATATACCTTTTACAATAATACTCTCAAACGTTTTAATTGCTCTTGGTATAGTATTTTCAATTGTTTTCCCTTTAAAGGCACCTGCTTATTTCGCTACAAAGGAATTTAGGAGATACGATTGGAGTGTTGATGTAACTAAAAAGCCAAAAGGAGAGAATGAATATGATGTTATCATTGTTGGTTCTGGCATAGGTGGATTAACCTGCGGTGCGCTTCTTTCAAAAAGAGGGTACAGGGTCTTAGTTTTAGAGCAACATTATCAGATAGGGGGGTATTGCTCTTCTTTTAAGAAGAAAACTTTTGTCTTCAACACAGGGGTTGAAAATGTAAGCGGACTGTGGGAAAAAGGACCTGTAACCTATCTCCTCAAGGAACTTGGCTTTGAGAAGAATGAACTTTTTACAAAGAATAGAATGAGATACATTTTTAGAGGTAAAGTGATTGATGTCAGTAACTTGGAAGAGTTTATAAAAGTTCTCTCAGAGATGTTTACGGAAGAGAAAGATAACATTCATGCCTTCTTTGATGAAGCTAAAAAGGCATATGAAGAGTGCTACAAAGATTTGGTTTATGGTGTTCCACTGCCAGCTGAACTAATTGTTAAGGTTTTTGGAGCTAAAAAGCTTCTTGATTATCCTAAGGAACATCCACACTTCTATGATTGGATGAACAAAACATATAAGCAAAAACTTGATGAGTTTTTCACTAATGAAGATTTGAAGACTTTGCTTTGTGCTCTTCTCGGCTATGTAGGAACAGAACCTGAGAAAACACCAGCAAGTAGTGCCTTGACTGCTGTAGTTTCATACTACATCCACGGCGGATATTTCCCGAAAGGAGGAGCACAGAGATTTGCAGACAGTTTAAAGGGCTTTATAGAATACAATAATGGAAAAGTCCTGACAAGACATAGGGTGGATAAAATATTGGTCGAAAACGGAGAAGTTAAAGGAGTGAGGGTTGGAAATAAGATTTTCAAGAGTCCCGTTGTTGTTGCCAATGCAAATGCAAAAACTACATTTCTTAAGCTTGTTGGAGAGGAGAATTTGGATAGAGACTTTGTAGAGTATATAAAAAATTTAAAGATGTCTCCATCCTGTTTTATGGTATTCTTGGGAGTTGATATGAATTTATCAGGTCATCCAACGATTATTGAGAACTTGGATGAAGGTTATAGCATCACCATAAACTCTAATGCCGATCCAAGTTTAGCACCCAAAGGGAAAACAAGCATTACAATAATAACGGGTGCCAACTATTATGATTTTCCAGAAAGGGGAACAAAAGAGTATTTAGAAAAGAAGAGAGAATCTGCAGAACTTCTAATCAGGAAGGTTGAGAAGATCATTCCCGACTTAAGCAAACACATAATCATTCAAGATGCAGCAACGCCAAAAACATTTGAGAGATACACCTCAATGCCTGAAGGAGCGATCTATTCTTTTGAACAATCAATTGATACCAAGAGACCTTATTTTAAAACACCAATAAAGGGTCTGTATCTGGCAAGTGCATCCACTTTTCCAGGGGGAGGAATAGAAGCGGTGGTAATATCTGGGATTATCTGTGCAAACGATATATGTAACTGGAAGGTTAATTAAGTGAGTTTTGTAGAATCCCTATAAGGAATTGGAATGCACATCAAGAAATATATTCTAATTTAACTATTTTTAAAAAATTCCATGCTCAACTTCATTACAT
>JAGGSY010000090.1 GCA_021158845.1 Caldisericia bacterium | reverse complement strand
AGGAAAGTTAAGAGAGTAGTTCTTGAGGTGAGGGTATCTAACACTATAGCTCAAAAACTCTATAAGAATCTTGGTTTTAGGGTAGAGAAGATAAAGAAGGAATACTATCCAGACAATAAAGAAAATGCCCTTTATATGGTAAAGATACTATCGTAAAAAATATTTAAAGGGGAGGATTTCCTCCCCTTTTTAATTTACTCAGTTCCTACTATGGTTATCCTTCCTTCAACCTTTGGTGCAATTGGAGTATGAGCTCTAATGTATTCTTCAAGAACCTCAGGGATAGTAATAGATGTATCGTACTTCTTATCTATTGGAAGATGTTTGAACATAAAGTAACCATCTCCACCGCCTGCCATCCAACTGTTAATGGCAACAGTATACTCCTTATCCATATCAAGTGGTTCTCCATTAACATAAACATCTGAAACTCTTTCACCAGGAACAACTATTTCTTCTGTATCCATATCTATCTGTTGTGGTGTTTTTCTGACATCAATGGTGAATTTCAAACCGGAGACTTGAAGGAATGCACCTGAAACTACAGTCTTTGGATCTCTTGGATCATTTGGACCTATAAGTGCAGATGCACCCCTTTCGAGTGCCTGTTTAAGAACACTTCCCTTTATCTTTACAAGAACAATGGTATTTCCAAATGGATGCATCTCTTGGAGAGTTTTTGTTGTTATTTCTCCCTTTGGATAGATTTTATCTCCTCTTATTCCACCACCATTGGTTAGTGCCACATCGGTTCCAAATTTCCATCTAAAGGCATCAGTGAAAAGATTTCCAATAGCTGCTTCTTTCTTTCTTACTGTGATCTTTCTTGCATCAAGGTCTACAAGGGATTCTCCTACTGGCGCAGGAGGAGGCATCTGGTTAATAAAGTATGTTACAAGCTTATCAAGAACAGGGTCCTTTGGTACACTTTCATCTAAGAGATGAAGACGCCACTTATAGGCGTATACACCCTTTTTATCTATCGCAAGCTGGAGTTCTCCAAGATATGCCGCTCTTGCTCCATCCTGAACTATTATGGTTTCACCACCGTTTGGAGTTTTTACAACCACTGGTTCTGTAACAAGGGTATGGGAATGTCCACCAACTATTACATCTATGCCATCTACCTTTGATGCTAAATCTTTATCTGCATCAATTCCAATATGGGTAAGTGCAACTATCAAGTCAACTCCCTCACTTTTAAGGGTAGAAACCATCTCTTTTGAAACTGATACAAGGTCTTTATTAACTTTAACTTTATCACCAAGTTTTGTTATATTTGAGACATTTGGTGTAATAAGTCCAAAAACTCCCACTTTCAAACCCTTTACCTCAAATATTGTGTATGGTTTTATCTTTCCATTAAGAGCTGGTTCTTCACTCACATCAAGATTTGCACAAAGGACAGGAATTGTTGCATAATTTAATGCCTCTCCAAAAACTTCTGGTCCCTGATCAAATTCATGGTTTCCTGGGGTCCATGCATCTGCTATCATATCCCAGAACAGAGTTTCTGGAATTCCTTTAAATGCTCTGAAGAATGGACCAAGAAAATCATCACCAGATGTCATAAAAAGAACTCTCTTTCTTGATTTTTTAAATTTTTTTACAAGATACCCGATCCTTGCAATTCCACCAACTGTCTTTTTAACCTTTTCACCCCCAATCCTAATCTTTGTCTCAAACTCTGTAACCTGGCTCTGAAGATCTGAAGTTGTAAGTATAGTTAGATATCTCAAATAACCTTCCACAAGACGTGGTCCCTCAGATTGAGAAGCAATGGAAGTGTTTACAGAAAGTTTAACAGGTAGTAAACTCAAAGAAAACACAATTGCTAAGACAATCAGCCCCTTAAACAGATTCTTTCTTTTCATACTCACCTCCTAAATTTTATTTTCTAATTAAAATTATATCATGTTAGTCAACATATGGTAAACTTTAAGTTGATGAGGATTTTAGGCATTGAGACTTCCTGTGATGACACCTCCATGGGAGTTGTAGAAAATGGTAAATTAATCTCTATAGTAAGAACATCCTCTGAAGAGTTCCATGTTAGATATGGAGGAGTGGTTCCAGAAATTGCTGCAAGAAAACATCTTGAACTTTTTCCTTTTGTATTGAAAGAGGTTTTAAGAAGAGGTAAATTGAAATTGAAAGATATTGAAGGAATCTCTGTCACCTTTGGTCCTGGTCTTGTAGGTTCTCTCCTCGTTGGGACTGAGCTTGCTAAAACTCTCTCCTTTTTTTTAAAAATACCATTTGTCGGTGTAAATCACCTTGAAGGTCACATTTACTCAATTTTTTTTGAATATAAGATGGATTTCCCCTTCTTAACACTTCTTATATCTGGGGGGCACACAGAAATCATCTTGGTTCAAGGTCATTTAAAATATAAGATCATTGGAACAACCCTTGATGATGCATGTGGAGAGATAATTGACAAGATAGGTAGGAAACTTGGTTTTCCATATCCAGCAGGGAAAGAGTTAGATAAATTGGCGTTAAAGGGAAATCCCGATAGATATAATTTTACTCTTCCAAGATTTAAAAACAGAAAAAGAAGGTTCTCTTTTTCCTTCTCAGGCATGAAAACCCAGGCATTAAATATTATAAACTCAAAGAATTTTGTCCTTGAGGATTTGGTTTCCAGTCTCTTCAAAGGAATAAGTGAGGAACTCCTTGATAGAATTAAACTTGCATCTAAAGAAACAGGAATAACAAATATATCAGTTGTTGGAGGTGTTTCTGCGAGTAAATTCTTGAGGGAGAGGTTTAGAAGGGAGAAGGGGCTTAATTTCTATTTCCCATCGCCAGAACTCTCAACAGATAATGGAGGGATGATTGCCCTTGTTGGTGAGGAGTATTTAAAGAGAGGTTTTTATTCTTCATTTGAACTTGATGCTGTATCCCATTTAAAACTTGGTGAAAATCCCTACCTAAAAAGTGATAGAATATAGGAGGAGGTGAGAATATGAAAAATGTGGGTTTTATAATGTTCATTGCTGGTTTGTCCATAATAGTTGGTTGGTTTATTTACAATCTTTTGAAGATAAATGTTCCACCTATACTGGAGATTGCCATTATACTTATGTTTGGTGGTGTAATAGTGGTAATTGTTGGTCTTATATATGAAAGATTAAAAGTTAAGAAAAAAGAGGAGGAAGATATAAATAAATATTAAAGGAGGTGAACATGATTTTAACAACATTTGACTATGTTCCAGGTAAAAAAGTTAAAGAGATTCTTGGAATAGTTCTTGGAAACACTGTAAGAGCAAGAAGCTTTGGAAAAGATTTTACTGCAGGATTAAGAAACCTTGTAGGCGGAGAGGTGGTGGAGTATACAGAGTTAATGAAGGAATCAAGAAGTCAAGCTCTTTCAAGAATGGTTAAGGAGGCAGAGAAACTTGGTGCAGATGCTGTTATAAATATAAGATTTATGACTTCTTCTGTTATGCAGGGTGCTGCAGAACTTTTGGCGTATGGAACCGCTGTAAAACTTGAAGACTGAATGAGTTGACTTACCAAATCTAATCAATAAAATTATTTATAGGCCGAAGTGGCGGAACTGGCAGACGCGGCAGACTCAAAATCTGCTGGGGTTATCTCCCATGAGGGTTCGACTCCCTCCTTCGGCACCATTTTAATTTATGTATGTAAAAGTTCTTGATGGCAAAAATACCATTGGGGGAACTAAGATTCTTCTTGAGACAAATAAACAAAATTTCTTTCTTGATTTTGGAAGGAATTTTAAAGAATGGGGAAAATACTTTGAAGAATTTATATCACCAAGGCAGAAGACTGGCATATTTGATCTATGGAAATTGAATCTCATACCCAAATACTCTGGGATATATAGGGAAGATTTGATTTTAAAAGAATTTAAAAGAGAGGTTAATGAACATCCAAAATTAAATATTTCTGCAGTATTGCTCAGTCATGCCCACCTTGATCATTCAGGTTTTATATCCCTTTTATCCGGAGAGATTCCCATAGTTTCTGATCGGATAACAGAGATGATGCTAAAAGCTTACGAAGAGACGGGACAGACAACCTTTTATAACGAAC
Organism: Caldisericia bacterium; assembly: GCA_021158845.1. Lineage (NCBI taxonomy): Bacteria > Pseudomonadati > Caldisericota > Caldisericia > Caldisericia bacterium. The sequence continues at coordinate 8,325 of JAGGSY010000090.1, read as the reverse complement.
TTCAATTCTTGAAGATAAAGGAAGAGAAGGATGGGAAGTTGGAAGGTGTGAGAAACTTGCACAAAGAGAGAACTTTTATCTATCCAGAGGAAGGAGAGATAGTGATAAATGGTGTAAAAATAAAAGTTTTCCCTGTAGACCATTCAATCCCTGGAGCAGTTGCATTTGGTATTGAAACTGAAAGAGGATGGATTGTTTATACAGGAGACATAAGATTTCATGGAAAGAATAAAGAAGCATCAAAAAGACTTGTTCAATGGGCAAAAAATGTAAAACCTTATTTACTTATAACAGAGGGGACTCGCGCAGGTAGTGGTAAAGAAAAGATAACAGAGGATGATGTTTATAATTCCTCTATGGATGTTATTAAAAAAAATAAAGGAAAGTTAATCATTGTAGATTTTGGTCCACGAAACATAGAGAGACTAATGACTTTCTTTGATATAGCAAAGGATTCTAAAAGAAAATTTGTTGTTCTTGTGCAGGATGCATATTTAATGCACTTATTAAAAGATACAGATGAAAGTTTTGGAATCTTAGATGACAGGGACTTCCTTATATTGGATGAAAAGAGGTCTGATAAGTCAAAATGGATAAAAAGGATGAAAGAAATATACTCAAGTAAGTTCATCAGAATGGAAGAAATTGGAAAGAACCCCTCCGATTTTGTGCTTTGTTTCAGTATATACAATCTTAAAAACTTGTTGGATATAGATTTAAAAGATGGCATATACATTTACTCCTCAAGTGAAGCTTATACAGAGGAGCAAGCTATTGACATGTTGAGATTAAAAAACTGGTTGGATTTCTTCAATATATCTGTATATGGTTTTAACATAGATGAATCTGGAGTTCCTGTTCCGTTAGGAAAGTTTCATGCATCAGGACATGCCCCTTTCTCCGATATTCTCTGGATGGTAAATGAGATACAGCCAGAAAATCTATTACCTGTTCATACAGAGAGACTGGATCTTTTCTATAAAAATATCAGGAATATAAAAATAGTGGAGGAAATTTGATAAAATCTTATTAGGCGGAAGTGGCGGAATGGCAGACGCGCTGGATTCAGGATCCAGTGGGGCTAACCCATGCGGGTTCGACTCCCGCCTTCCGCACCATACAATTCATGGAAGATATAATCTTTGAGGCAAGGATAATTGAAACAAGAAAGGACAAGAACAAAAAAATTGTAGTTCTTGATAGATCTCTTTTTTATCCCGATGGTAAGGGAGGACAACTTGGTGATAGAGGAAACATTGGAGATTCTAACATTATCAAAGTTCAAGAAAAAAATGGTTTGATTATACATATAGTTGATAAATTTCCAAGAGGGGAAGGAGTTAAATGCAGAATAGATGGTAATAGAAGAGAAGATATTTCGGTTCAGCATACAGCTCAGCATATAATCTCAAGGGTTATATTGAACTTATTCAATTCGGAGACTTTAAGTTTTCATATGGGGGAGGACATCTCTACCATTGATATTGATAATCCAGATTTGGGTAATGAGGATGATATAGAAAGAATAGAAATTGAGGCAAATAGGATTGTAAGAGAGAATAGACCTGTAAAGATTTACGAAGTAACAAAGAAAGAAATGGAGAAACTAAATATAAGAAAGGTAGTTGATGTGGAGGGAAAAATAAGGATTGTTGAGATAGAAGATTTTGATACTACCATGTGTGGAGGAACGCATGTTAATAGAACAGGTGATATTGGAATTATAAAGATAGTAAAATATGAGAAGATAAAAGGAAACATCTTGAGGTTATACTTTCTTGCAGGTGAGAGAGCTTTAAGAGATTATCAGAAGAGGATGAAGATTTTAAAGAATTTAGCGAGAAAATTCACAACAAGGGAGGATAAAGTCTTGGGAAGTGTTGAGAAGATGGAGAGAGAACTTACAGATTTTAGGAAAGAGATAAAACTTTTAAAGGAAGAACTCTTTGAGTACTACCTGAAGGAGGAGGAAGGTAAAAAATTTGTTATAAAAGGGTTGTATCTTTTATCAATGGAAGACATGAAGTTTCTCTCGCATGAGTTTATAGAAAGAGGAGCCAAATTTGTGTATCTCTTTAATAAAGAGAGTGGTATAATCAATAAGGATTCTTCTTTTCCTCTAAATTTTAAAGATTTACTTGAGAAGTTAAAGGAGAATTTTGGAGTTAGAGGTGGAGGTAGAGATTTTCTATCCATAAAGACAGATAAAACATTAGAAATTGGAGAGTATCTATGGAATATGATAAAATCGCAATAATTTCTGACGTTCATGCAAATATAGAAGCTTTTGAGGCTGTGTTAACAGAAATTGACAAGGAAAAAGTCGATAAAATCATCTGTCTTGGTGATATGGTAGGATATGGTCCAAATCCCAATGAAGTTGTGGATCTTGTTATAGAGAAAAAAATTACATCCATAAAGGGTAATCACGATGAGGGAATGGTAAATCAATCTGTAGTTTTTCAATTTAACGAATTTGGAAGAAAAGCTCTTAAGTGGCAAAGGAGTATTATTAAAAGGACCAATTTCTTATTTCTTGAATCCCTGCCTTTTGAGTTAGTCTTTGAAGATTTTCAGATAGTTCATGGTGCTCCCTCAAACTATTTTAAATATATAATTACTTTGAAGGATGCTTTGGATGAGAAAAAATTTATGAAAAAAAACATAGTTTTTGTTGGCCACTCTCATAGAGCAGGTATTTTCTCAATAACTGACAAGAAATATTTTCCAATGCCAGAAGGAGGAGAATTTATCCTTGAGAGAGAAAAAAAGTATATCGTAAATTCAGGAAGTGTAGGTCAACCAAGAGATTTAAATCCTGATGCATCCTTTATGATATACTATCCAAAGATAGGTAAGGTGATTATAAAAAGAGTTAAATATCCAAAAGAAGTAACAAGAAAAAAAATACTGGAATTGGGTCTCCCAGAATTTTTGGGAGATAGGTTGCTTATGGGGTATTAGACATATGAAAGTATTAAAAACTTTTTTAATTGGATATATTAAAAAAGTTTTGCCAATTAGTGTTTTAATAATTCTTGCAACGGCACTCATTCTTTTCTTAATTAAATTATTTTCCTTATACAATCTGATTAACATCGTTTCAATAGAAGCGGTGATTCTCTTCATTCTCTCTTTTGCCACATCTTCCGTATTTTCAAGATCTGAAAGAATATGGGCTAAAAAAACATTATCACCTACCCCAGACACTTTCGGTTCAAAAGTTATGAGAAAGGAATGGGAAGAGAAAATTTCATTCTCAGCAATTTGCGGTTATACTGGAATTACTCTTCTTGTTTTAAGTCTTGTTATTTATTTTGTATTTAAATAGATTATCGCTTGAGGATATCAAAAATTTCTTCTAAACTTTCAATATCTTCACCTATTCTGTATGCGTCTATTCCTATACTCTTGGCAGGAGATATGTCCAATTCGAAATCATCTCCTATCATAATGGCTTCTTTTGGATTGGCGTTAAAGAAATCCAGAATCTCAAGGTAATATTCTTTATATGGCTTTGCATAATGCATATTTTCAGCGGTTGTTATTAGTGAAAACGGAATATCCTCTATCTTTGCCCATTTCATTCTTTCCTTTACTGCGATTAAGGGAAAAAGTGAATTTGTTGCAAGAACAAGGGTATAACCTTCATTATGAATCCTCAATAAGATTTCCCTCGCTTTAGGTACCGGTCTTCCTAAAATGTTCAATTTTGGAAATTCTATTTTATAGAACTTCTGAAAGATTTCATTTACCCTATCTTCACTCAATCCTGAAAGAAGTGAAAATTTATATAAGAATTTTTTTTGATTTAAATCACCATTTATCTCATTTATCATGTAATCTGTAGAGGTCATTACAATTTTATAAATATCGCCTTTTATCCATCTTTTAAGAAAGGGTATAAGTTTCTCAAAATAAGATTTTAAAAATTCGTTCATGTTGATATCTAAAAGTGTTCCATCAAGATCAAAAAGTACGTATCTTTTAGTCATGTTTTTATTATAGCCAAAATTTTGATTTTCTTTCAAGTTACAAAGTTGAAATAGACCAAAAAGGTTGTAGAATAAACTTAAGATGGCGACTTATATTCTTGAATTATTCAAAGGCTGGACTGTATGGAATGTTATAGCCAGTATTTTGGATATTCTTATTATTGCTTTTATTCTATATAAAATTTTGTATGCACTACAAGCAACAAGAGTATGGCAACTGATACAAGGAACTATCATATTCTTTATTGTTGTATTTCTTGCATCAAAAATATCTGCATGGCTTGGTCTTGTTGCTGTAAATTGGGTTTTAAGGGGGATTCTATCCATAGCTGGAATGCTTCCTATAATACTTGCTGTTATATTTCAACCCGAGATTAGGAAATTTCTTGGAAGTCTTGGTAGAAGAAATATATTTGGTGAGACATTTGATTTCCTCTCGCATACAGAAGAGGATATAACAAAAGTGATTGATGAGATAGTAAAATCTGTCAAGTATCTCTCTCTGAATAAGATAGGTGCACTCATTGTAATAGAGAGAGAGGATAATTTAAACGATTACATTCAAACCGGTATCCCCATTGATGCGAAGGTTACATCAGAACTACTCTCCACCATATTTTATCCCAACTCTCCTCTGCACGATGGTGCTGTAATTATTAGAAAAAATAAAGTTATCGCAGCAAGATGTCTTCTTCCGCTTTCGGAGGATGAAAGAATAGAGAAAGATCTTGGAACAAGGCATAGAGCTGGCTTAGGTATATCAGAGATAACTGATGCTATTTCCATAATTGTATCTGAAGAAACAGGAATAATTTCTATTGCTTCCGAGGGAAAATTAACAAGGTATCTATCTGTGCTGGAGCTTAGAGGGATGCTTATAGTAATGCTTAAAAAAGGAGAGAAAGGAAAGGGGAAGAAAGGTGCTTAAAAAGAAGATAATAATATTTCTCATATCGCTACTTCTATCCTTTTCCTTCTGGCTATATGTAACAGTAGAACAGGGACCAGAGGTAGAAAGAATATACAAAGTTAATATCACCTATAGAAATCTTACACCAGGGTTAACATTCCTTGAACCTCTGGGAAGTGCAGAAATAAAGGTTAGAGGCTCCAGACAAAGACTCATGAATCTAAATGAAAATAGTTTCACTGCATATGTGGACCTTTCTGGATTATCAGAGGGTCCTCATAGTGTTGAGATTCTTGTTGAAGCACCTCCTTTTGTAAAAGTTGTGGAAGTTTCTCCATCGAGAATCAGCGTCTTCCTTGACAAAGTTGTTAGGGTAGAGAGGAATATAAGGATAGAATTTATTGGTTCTCCCAAAGAAGGCTATGTAATAGAAGAACCAGAGATAAATCCTGATAAGATAACTGTAGAAGGTCCTTCAAAGAAAATTGAAGCTATAAGAGATGTTTCTGTAGTGGTGGATATTACCAATATTGATTCCGATGTTTCAATCTCATCTATCCCAAGAGTAAAAGATGCATTAGGAAATGAGATAGAGGGGATCTCTATTACTCCATCAATTGTATATATAACAATAAAAGTCAAGTCAATTCTATCATCCAAAGTGGTTCCCATAACACCAAATCTTGTGGGAAGTGTACCTTCAGACTATGGCATAAAATCTATTGTAGTTAGCCCTTCAGTAATTACAATTCTTGGAAACATTAATAAACTAAAAGATATAAGTTTTGTGGAGACAAAAGAAATAAACATAACAAATCTTACAAGCTCGAAGAATATCACTACAGAGGTAATTGTTCCAGAGGGAGTGGAGATAAAAGGCTCAAAAGATGTAACTGTACAGATCGTGATTGAGAAAAAAATAAAGAAAGAGTTTGATGTTGATATCTCTTTAGAGGGAAAAAATGAGAACTTTAACTATATTTTGGATGTCAAAACAGTATCTGTAGAGGTGTTTGGCTTTGAATCTATTGTAAAATCTATAAAAAAAGAAGATTTCCTTGCCCAAATCAATGTGGAAGGAATAGAGATAGGAGAGTATGAAGTAGAAGTGAGAGTAAAGTGCCTGAATAAGAATGTAAAAATAACAGGTGTTTATCCTGATAAGGTAAAATTAAAGGTAGAGAAGAAAGAGGGAGGGACACCATGAGAAAAGAGGAAGCGAAAAAAAGAATTGAAGAGTTAAGAAGGGAGATAGAATATCATAACTACCGTTATTATGTACTTGATTCTCCAGTTATTACAGATGAGGAGTATGATAAGCTTTTTAGAGAACTTGTAGAACTTGAAGAAAAATTTCCTGAGTTTAAATCACCAAATTCACCCACTCAAAGGGTTGGTGCTCCACCTTTAAAGGAATTTAAGACAGTAAAACATGAAATTCCCATGTTATCACTGGATAACGCATTTAACGGTGAGGAACTTATGGCATTTGAGAAGAAGATAAAAAGAATGCTTGGAACCGATGAAGAGATAGAATATATAGTTGAACCAAAATTTGATGGATTAAGCATATCTTTGATCTATAGAAATGGGGAATTGGTTCGTGGTGCAACAAGAGGAAATGGTTTGGAGGGAGAAGATGTTACTCCCAATGTAAGAACCATTAAGACTATTCCTTTAATTTTAGATAATCCTCCTCCCCTCATAGAGGTGAGAGGAGAAGTGATCATGTTCAAAAAAGATTTTGAAGAGTTAAATAGAGAGAGGAAAGAGATAGGAGAATCTGTATTTGCAAACCCAAGAAACGCTGCGGCAGGATCTGTTAGACAACTGGACTCCTCCATCACAGCTAAAAGAAAATTACATTTTTTCGCATATGCACTTGGTCTATATGAAGGAGTTAAGTTTAAAACACAGGAAGAAATACTTAACTATCTAAAGGAGAAAAGATTTAAGGTAAGCCCAGACTTTAAAAAGGTTAAAGGTATCAAAAAAGTTATAGAAGCATGCCTCTGGTTTCAGGAGAGGAGAGATGAGTATCCCTTTGACATGGATGGGGCAGTTGTAAAGGTTAACTCTCTTGAATTACAGAAGAAGCTTGGAGCAACAACTCATGCTCCAAGATGGGCAATTGCCTATAAATTTCCTGCAGAAGAGAAGGAAACCATTGTGAGAGATATAATAATTCAGGTTGGAAGAACTGGGAAGTTAACCCCAGTTGCTATTTTAGAACCTGTTTTTGTCTCAGGTTCAACAGTATCCAGAGCCACTCTACATAATGAAGATGAAATAAAGAGATTGGATGTAAGAATTGGAGATCATGTAATCATAAGAAAGGCAGGTTCTGTAATTCCAGAGGTTGTAAGAGTTGTAAAGGAGAAGAGGACAGGGAAGGAGATCCCTTTCAAGTTCCCAGATAAATGTCCCGTGTGTGGAGCAAAGGTGATAAGACTTCCTGGTGAAGCAGATTACAGATGTACCAATGCATCTTGTCCAGCTCAAATTAAAGGAAGAATACTTCATTTTGTAAGTAGAGATGCTATGGATATAGAAAATATAGGTGAATCCCTTGTGAATCAGCTTGTTGATAAAGGAATTGTTAAAGATATCGGTGATCTCTATTACCTTTCAGTGGATGATCTTCTTCCCCTTGAAAGAATGGGTAGAGTTCTTGCTGAGAAGATAGTGAGAAATATACAGAATTCTAAAAATAGACCACTTCATAGGTTAATTTATGGTCTTGGAATATTCCATGTTGGGAAACATGTGGCAGAGATTTTAACTCAAAAATTTAAGACCATGGACGAATTCTTGAAGGCAAATATTGAAGATTACATGGAAATTGAAGGAATTGGGCCTAAAACTGCAAAGAGTCTTTATATCTTTTTCCATGAACCAAAAAATATAGAACTCATTGAGAAATTGAAAAAAGCAGGAGTTAGAATGACAGAGGAAGAGAGCGAGGGTAAACTTAAAGGGTTAGTCTTTGTATTTACAGGGACTTTGAAGAGTATGACAAGACATGAAGCGGAGGAGTTGGTTAAAAGTGATGGTGGAAGCGTTGCAAGTTCTGTATCTAAAAAGGTAAACTATGTGGTTGTGGGAGAAAAACCTGGATCAAAACTTGAGAAAGCAAAAAGGTTAGGAGTAAAAATAATAAACGAAGAAGAGTTTTTAAAACTCGTTGGTAGACAATGGGAGGAGTTATGAAAAAATTTTTAACTTTAATAATCTTAATGTTTCTCCTACTTGGCTTGGTAAAATCTGCATTTTCCTATGAATCTTTAATAATTGAGAGAGAATATAGTACCCCACAAATTTCTTTTAAATATGTTAACGGAAAGATAAGGGAAATGGTTAGTGAGGAAAAGACTGAACCCCCATTCTCCTTACCTTTTGTAAACATAAGGATCCCTATTT
>JAGGSY010000089.1 GCA_021158845.1 Caldisericia bacterium | reverse complement strand
AGTAGTAGACAAAAAAGATTGGATTATCCCACCTACCTTATCATAGGGAAGAAAGATTTAGAAGAAAGGCTTGATTTTTTTGTTGATTATAAAGAAAAGGAAGGTTTCAATGTTGTGTTTAAACCTCTTGAAGATTTTAGAGAAGAAAATATAGAAGAAGATATAAGAAACTACCTTAAGGAAAATTATGAAAGCATGAACATGAAATACCTTTTATTAATTGGAACTACAGATGAGATTCCTATGTTTATTGTCTTCCCTCATCCAAATGGCGAAGATCTCCCAGTTGAAACAGACTTTTTTTATGGAGAGTTAGATAGCAATATAAATTTTGATAACGATGATTATCCGGGAGAACCTGAGGAAGATAAAATTGACTTTTACTCAGAGATTGGTGTAGGTAGAATTCCAGAAGATGATATAGATAATGTGGTGGAAATTCTAAATAGAACCATATCTTTTGAAAAATTAGAAAACAAATCTAAAGTTCTTCTACCAGGGGGGTTCTGGAACTTTAAAGAGAAAGGTATTTTTGGTGAAATGCCAGAAACAGATGGTGCACTCTCTTTAAAAGTAATCTTTGATAAAACTTTAAAAGATAAAGGCTTTGTTGGAACATTCCTCTCAGAAAAGGAGGGAATTAGAATTTCAGATGTTGAGGGGATTCCTTTAACATACGATAACTTTATAAACTATCAGAAAGAAAGTAAACCTACACTTATCCTCTGGCAAGGACATGGATTGCCTCAGGCAACTTTTAGAAAGATATGGATTGAAGATAAAAATAAGGATGGTTATTTTCAAGACGATGAGGGTAATTTTATAAAATTTGTAGATGCAAATTCGCTATCAAACATGGATACAAGTGTCCCATCTATAACTTTTATGGGAGCGTGTGATAACATGCATGATGTAGAAGATTCGTTGGCTCATCTCTTTCTTAAATCCTATTCAGTAAGTGTTATTGCTTCCACTGAAACAGCTTGGTATGGATTGGGATGGAGAGATGTGGAAGATGGATGGTTTCAAAGCATCATGTACAAATTTTCTGAAAATTTATCTAACCTTCTTGATGTATCAAAATCCTTGAATGAAGCTAAGGAGTATTACTTTGAAAACTTTATTTATCCTCTTCAAAAGTATGAAAGATACCAGAATATTTATGTATTTAATATTCTTGGTGATCCATCCGTTTCATTGAAAGTTACGGGGGAAACTTTAAATATCTTTTCAAATCAGGTTGAAACCAGAGTTGGGAAACTCTTTAAATTATCCTTTTCATCTTCAAAACTTATATCTTCTATGAAAGGCTATATTGAGTATGATCCAGAGGTTATGAAATTTTTTAAGATAGAAACTGATGGTACAGTCTCATTTAAAGAATTATCAGATGGAAAGATTATGTTTAATTTGAAGGATATATCTAAAAAAACTCTTTTTACTCTTCTATTCTTTAGTAAAAAAGAGAATGAAGCTAAAGTTGAACTCAAAAACATCGTTATAAATAATGAAATGGAAATTGAGAAAGTCACCTCAGAAAATATAGTGATAGAAGAGAGGGAATACCCAGTATGGGATATTAATCTTGATGGAATGGTGGATGGAGAGGATTTAATAGAGTTTTCAAATCATTTTGGGTTTTACTACCCAGATGAAAACTATCTTGATATTGTGGATTTCACTATGGATGGTTTAATTGATGGAGAGGATTTAATAGAGTTTTCAAATCATTTTGGTGAAAACTATAAAGGAGGCTAAAATTGAGAGAAATTCTTGAAAGACTTAAAAGTTTGCCAGATGTTTTTGCGGCTATGATAATTGAGGAGGATGGGCTTCTTGTGGATAGTATATCAGACACATCTCTTGATCCTGAAGCAATTTCAGGTTTATGTGCTACCATATTTAGAACAGCTAAAACTATTCTTACGACTACCCATCTTGGAGAACTTGATTTTGTAACCCTTGAATCAGAGAGGGGAAATATATTTATAAAAAGTGTAGGCACCCTCTTTCTTGCTGTTGTGGCGAGGAAGAGGGCAAATCTTGGTCTCATAAGGGTTGTCCTAAGAAAAAATGCTGAAAGATTGAAGGAGTATCTATAAAGGAGGTGAGAAATGAGAGATGAAAAGGTAGTTATAAGAGCACCAAGAGGAACTAAATTAAACACAAAGGGTTGGGGGCAGGAAGCTGCTCTAAGAATGCTTATGAATAACCTTGATCCTGAAGTAGCTGAAAAACCAGAAGAACTCATTGTCTATGGAGGAACGGGTAAGGCAGCAAGAAACTGGAAAGCGTTCTGGAATATTGTTAAAGCTCTCAAGGAACTTGAGAATGATGAAACTCTTGTTGTTCAATCAGGAAAGCCTGTTGGAATATTTAAAACCCATGAATTTGCACCAAGGGTTCTTATATCAAATGCTATGCTTGTTCCAAAGTGGGCAACATGGGATGAGTTTAGAAGACTTGAAGCACTTGGATTAACCATGTATGGTCAGATGACAGCTGGAAGCTGGATATACATTGGAACTCAGGGGATACTTCAGGGAACATATGAGACATTCGCTTCTTTGGCAAACAAACATTTTAATGGAAGTTTGAAGGGAAAATTTGTGCTTTCTGCCGGTCTTGGAGGAATGGGTGGAGCGCAACCTCTGGCAATTACAATGAATGAGGGAATTTGTATAATAGCAGAGGTGGATAGAAAAAGGGCAGAGAGAAGAATAAAAACCGGTTATCTTGAATTCCTTGTTGATTCTCTCGATGAAGCACTTAAGCTTATGGAAGAGGCAAAAGAAAAGAGAATCCCAAGATCCATTGGTGTAGTAATGAATGCAGTGGATCTATACACAGAATTGCTTAAGAGAGGGATAATTCCTGATGTGGTAACAGATCAGACCTCTGCTCATGATGAATTAAATGGATATGTTCCTTCAGGAATACCTTACGAGGAGGCACTCAAACTGAGGAAGGAGAATCCAGAAAAATACAGGAAACTCTCCTATGAATCTATAGTTAAACATGTTGAGGCAATGGTGGAGTTCAAAAAGAGAGGTTCTGTTGTATTTGATTACGGGAATAACATTAGAGGACAGGCCTATAAAGCAGGATTTAAAGAAGCATTCTCTTTCCCAGGTTTTGTTCCAGCGTATATAAGACCTCTGTTTTTTGAAGGGAAGGGACCTTTTAGATGGGCAGCTCTTTCAGGTGATCCTAAAGATATATACGTAACTGACGAAATTGTAGTTAAGGAATTTCCCGAAGATACCCATCTTGTAAGGTGGATAAAACTGGCAAGAGAAAAGGTTAAATTTCAGGGATTACCAGCGAGGATTTGCTGGCTTGGATACGGAGAGAGAGCCCATTTTGGAAAAATAATAAACGACCTTGTAAGGAAAGGAAAAATATCTGCTCCCATAGTAATTGGAAGAGACCATCTTGATACTGGATCAGTTGCATCACCAAACAGAGAGACAGAGGGAATGAAGGATGGATCAGATGCCATAGCAGATTGGCCCATCCTTAATGGTCTTTTAAATGCAGTATCTGGTGCAACATGGGTGGCAGTTCATCATGGTGGAGGTGTTGGTATTGGATACTCAATCCATGCTGGGATGGTTGTAGTTGCTGATGGAACAGATATGGCAGATAAAAGACTTGAACTTGTCTTGAATAATGATCCCGGTATAGGTGTTGTAAGACATGCAGATGCGGGATATGAAGAAGCAATAGAATTTGCAAAGAAGCATGGGATAAAAATGCCCTCAATTGAATAGAGTTTTAAAAGAGGTCTCTAATATTCTTGAAAGGGAAGGAGTCAGGTTTGAATTTTTAACTTCTCCTCCCTTTCCTTCATACAAAGGTTCATACATTCTTGTTGTTTTCCTTAATAAGAATAAGAGGATAAAGATTGGAAAACTTGGAGAGTTCTTATTTAAAAAGGGATTCTACTTCTATGTTGGAAGTGCAAAAGGAGGTATTGATAAAAGAGTTAATAGATACTTTAACTTAAAAAGGGCTAAGTGGCATATAGACTATCTTCTTAGGGAAGGAAAAAGTGTTGGTGTTTTTTGTGTAAGAAACAAAGAAGAGGAGGAGCTTTCACATATTTTAAGGAAATACAGAGAGGAGCCAATAAAGGGCTTTGGCTCCTCTGATAAAAGTTGCTTTTCACATCTCTTTGTTTAAATTGAAATTAAGAACTACTTTGAAAGTTTCAGATTTTTCTCTATGAGTTCCTGCACCTTTTCTTCTAAAAAATCCTTTTCGTCCATACAATAATTCCATCATTTTATAAATTTTTTACAGGTTGAATATCGTTAACTTAGGGAAAATGGCTTTAAAACCTGCTCCAAATCCGAAAACTAAAGGAACGAGAGAAATAATCTCTCCGTAAGGAACAAATACTTCTATAAGGAGCAAAGGAACAGCTGAAACAAGGAAAGAAATGGCTAAATTTGGATCCTCCACATTTATCAACTTAAGCATCTGTTTTCCTATTGTAGTGTAGAATATCGTAGAGCCAAAGAGATACAAAGCTATCGCTCCTATGGCAAGGAGTGGTACTAAAATTATCCCAACAATTGTTACTATCAGCAGTATTGAAATTCCAATGGCAAGAGCTATAAGTATCAAAGAGAGGAGGAATGAGTTAAGTGGTTTTGTTGAAAGATAATCAATGCCCCTCTTTGTGGCATTGGGAAAGAGTGCAAGTATTAGAAATAGAACGAATAGGAGGACAAAGAATGTTATCAGTTTTGATGTTGGTGATTTTGGTGTAGATACTTTGTATTTCATAATATCCTTTAAAAAAGCAAGACTTGGAAGATTAAGAATCTCAACATCACCTTTTACAATACTTCCCTCTTCTCTTTTTACCTTCCCAACTACAGCAATATCTCCTTCAACGATGCTGTTTGATTTGAGTATTACACTTCCAAGACCAACCTTTATATCTCCTCTAACCCTTCCATAAACAGTTACCTTCCCTATCCCAACCTCAATATCTTTAGCTTCTCCATAAATTTCAACATCTCCAGCACCTACTCTTAAATCATCAACCTTCCCCTCTTTAAAGATTTTTACATCTCCTGAGTCAAGGTTTAGAGTTTTTACATATCCATAAATATTGACATCAACATTTGAGAGGATGAGCTCCTCAACCACACTTCCCTTTTTAACTATATATGGTGATTCTGCATTCAGGGAATTTGGTAGAAGAGTAAACCCAAAGAAGAAAATAACAGTTAAGACTACAAGTTTAATCCTCATATCAACCTCCCTTTATCAATTTATAGTCTTAATCATCTTGTTTTAAAGATAGTGTTTTTTATAAGTTTTAGTCCATACCTTAAATAATTCGCAAACTTTTTCTTTGAAGATATGGAAAGGAAAGTTTTTAATATGTAATTCGGTCTTAGATAGAAAGATAGAAGAGCCTTTCTTCTCAGGTGGATAAGTTCATCCCTTGATAGGTATTTTGTACCCACAGCTGGATTTGTGAAATAGTTGTAGCCGACAATTTCCTTATCTATAAGACCCTCATTTTTAACCATCTCAAACAGTTCTGTTCCATAGTATGGTGTTGCTATATGGAATTCTGCAAAATCACACGGTATTTTCTTTGAAAATCTTATGGTTTCCTCTATGTCTTCTCTCTTCTCCCAGGGGAAACCAAGCATGAAGAAGCAGTATGTCTTAAGTCCCACTCTCTTTGCCATATTTACTGCTCTTATAGCATCAGAAACGGTAGCTCCTTTCTTCATAAGTTTTAAACTCCTGTTACTCCCAGATTCAATACCAAATGCAACAAGATAACATCCAGCCTTCTTCATCCACAAAAGTGTATCCTCTGATAATGGTTTAACACGGGAATTTGCCACCCAACTTATCTTTAAATCTCTTTTAATTATTTCCTTACAAACAGAGACAACCCACTCATTATCAATTGTGAATGTATCTGCTCTGAAGAAGAACTCTTTTATATTGTATTTGTTTATACATTCTTCAATCTCATCAACAATGTTTTTTGCGCTCCTCTTTCTTACTTTACTCCCAGATACAATGGGGGTAAGACAGTATATACATTTTGCAGGACAGCCACGAGAGGTTTGTATTGTTGCAATAGGATTTCCTGTGTCTGGATTTATGTAAAGTTCATTTCTCATAAGATCCCTTGCAGGAAATGGAAGAGAATCAAGGTCTTCAATGAAGGGGGAAGGTGGAGTTTTGATCCACCTGTTGTTCTCTTTAAATATTAAACCTTTGACGTAAGATACATTCAAATTATTGTTTAAAGCATCTACAAGCTTATCCACTATTCCTTCACTCTCTCCGTATATGGCAAAATCCATAAAGTTATAAACTTCCTTGTTAAAGGATGAAAGTGGAGCTGTAATAAAATGTGCTCCTTCAGCTACGGTTATAATGTCTTTTTTAACATCTTTTGCAATCTTAAAGTATTCTAAATCCTTTTCAATTGTTGCTGTAGTTATACTCATTATCAACATGTCTGGGTTAAATGCTTTTAAATCCGTTATAAAGTCTTTATCCTTTTCCACAGGATAGTCTCTTATTAGTGGAGTTATTCCAATAAGTCTAAGAACAGAAGCCATATATCCAAGATTATTTGGAGGACGTATAGAAACAGTGGCACTTCCCTCAATATCTGCCTGACACCTCTCTTCACCTCGCTGATATAAACCAACAGGTGGATTAAAAAGTAGAACCTTCCTTATCTTCATCACCAATAAAGTTTATCATTTTAGATTGATATGTAAATAATACTTTAAAAGCATGTGGTATAATTAAACACATGAACATCAGGAACTTTTCCATCATAGCACATATAGATCATGGAAAATCCACACTTGCAGATAGATTTCTTGAGATTTGTGGACTTAAAACCCCTTTACTTGAGGAAGGACAGGCATTGGATCAGATGTCCCTTGAAAGGGAGAGAGGAATAACTATAAAAGCGCATCCTGTAAGATTAAAATACAGATCAAAGAGTGGAGAGGAATTTATCTTCAATTTGATAGACACACCAGGGCATGTTGACTTCAGCTATGAAGTCTCAAGGAGTTTATCAGCATGTGAAGGAGCAATTCTCCTTGTGGATGCCACACAGGGAATTGAAGCTCAAACACTCTCCCACTATTTCCTTGCAAAGGAGAATGGATTAAAGATTATTCCTGTTATCAATAAAATTGACCTTCCAGGCGCAATGCTGGATGAGGTGGAAGAGGATTTGATAAATCTTACAGGTGTTAAAGATGTCTCACTTGTAAGTGCTAAAACAGGTGATGGAGTGAATGAACTATTGGAAAGAGTAATAAAAGAGGTGCCTCCACCTGAAGTTAACTATGAGAAACCTTTAAAGGCTTTAATCTTTGATTCTCACTACGATCAATACAAGGGAGTTATTGTTCATGTAAGAATTTTTGATGGGGTTATAAAAAAGGGAATGAAAATAATGCTTTACTCCAATAAAAAGGTGTTTGAGGTTATAGAAGTTGGTGTATTTGAATTGAATCTTGTACCAAAAGAGGAACTTAAGTCCGGTGAGGTTGGATATTTTGCTGCCTTAATAAGGGATACAAAGGATGTGAATGTGGGAGATACTGTAATTGATGCATCTTATCCAGATACAAAGCCTTTACCTGACTTTAGAAAGATGAAGCCAGTGGTTTTTGCAAGCATATTTCCGATAATTCAGGATAACTATGAGGATTTAAGGAAAGCCATGGATAAGCTCTATCTTAATGATCCATCCTTTGTATATGAACCAGAAGAATCTGATGCTTTAGGTTCTGGATTTAGATGTGGATTTCTTGGTTCCCTTCACATGGAAATTATACAGGAGAGACTGGAAAGAGAGTATGGGGAGGAGATTATAGTAACATATCCCAGTGTAAAATACAGGGCAATCCTTAAAAATGGAAAGGAAATAGAGATAACATCTCCATCAAAATTTCCTGATTCTGTGAAAATAAAGGAGGTCCTTGAACCTATGGCAAGGGTTAAAATTGTTACTCCATCAGATTTTATTGGAAATGTTATGAAACTTCTTGAATCAAGAAGAGGCAAGTTTGAAGACATGAAATATATTGACGAGGCAAGGGTTGTCTCGATCTATAAGATACCTCTATCAAAACTTGTCATAAGTTTCTTTGATGCCCTTAAATCAGCAACTCATGGTTATGGTTCATATGATTATGAAATTGTCTCCTGGGAGAAAAGTGATCTTGTAAAGGTGAGTGTGCTTGTAAATGGGAAAACTGTTGGAGCCCTCTCCTTTATAACCTACAGAGATGAGGCATACAGAAAGGCAAGAGAAGTTCTCCAGAAAATGAGGAAGTTAATCCCAAGGCAACTATTTGAGGTGGTCCTACAGGCAAAAATAGAAGGAAAAATAATTGCAAGAGAGTCTATAGCACCATTAAGAAAAAATGTTCTTCAAAAATGCTATGGTGGAGATGTAACGAGAAAGAGAAAGCTTCTTGAAAAACAAAAAGAAGGGAAAAAGAGAATGAAGATGGTTGGTAGAGTTGAAATTCCACAAGAGGCTTTTTTGTCAATAATGAAGATAGAGTGAAAAGTATATCAGTATATATACACATACCATTCTGTATAAAAAAATGCAGTTACTGTAGCTTCTATTCCATAAGAGCACAGAGCGGGATAGTTGAAAAATATGTGGATGCAGTTGTTGGGGAGATAAACTTAAGAAAGGAATTACTGTCTCATAGAAAAATAAAAACAGTGTATTTTGGAGGAGGAACTCCAAGTCTTTTAAATCCACATATTTTGGAAAAAATTATTGAGACCCTCCATCAGGTTTCAAGTTTTCATGAAGATGCGGAGATTACATTGGAGGTTAATCCAGAGACTGTGGAGGAAGGAAAGTTCTATGGATTCAGAAGGATGGGAATTAACAGAATAAGTCTTGGTGCCCAAAGTTTTAATGATAGATCGTTGAAGCTTCTCAAAAGAGTGCATGATTCGGCGAAAATAAAAAGAGCATTTGAAAGATTGAGAAAGATAGGTTTTGAAAATATAAACATAGATGTAATAATGGGGATTCCCTCAGAGGGAAAGAGAGATTTTTTACATACACTGGAAGAAACAGTTAAACTCAATCCAGAGCATATATCTGTATATTCTCTTGAATACCATAAGAACACACCTCTTTATCTTGATATAATGGATGGAAAGATAACTCCCATATCTAAGGAATTAGAAAGAGTTCTATATTTTGAAACATTGGAATTACTAAAAAGAAGGGGCTACATTCATTACGAAATTTCAAACTATTCTAAACCAGGGAAAGAGTCAAGGCACAACTTAAACTACTGGCTTGGAGGTGAGTACATAGGTTTTGGTGCATCAAGTGTCTCGTACTTTAATGGAATGTGGACAAAGAATGAAGAAATTTATAGCTTTTTAGAAAAAGTTAATAGAGGAATCATTCCCATAAAAAGAATGGAGATTTTATCTAAGGATAAGAGAAAGAGGATGCTCTTTATTTTGAATCTAAGACTGGCGGAGGGTGTATCATTAGAAGAATATAGATTACATGATTTCTCCCCTAACTTCATTGAAAAATTAAAGACTCTTCAAAGAATGGGTCTTATAATAAAAGACACGGAGACTATAAGACTTTCTGATGAGGGCATTATCTTATCAAACGAGGTATTTTCTCTTTTGATATAATGTAATTGATGAGAGGATACAAAGAAAAGAAGGAAAACATTCTGTTTCTCCTTGTTAAAGAGTATCTTGAGACAGGACAACCTGTTGGGTCAAAGACCCTGGTTAATAAATATTCGCTCGATATATCTCCAGCCACAGTAAGAAATTACTTCTCCTCGCTGGAGGAGGCGGGATATTTAGATCAATTACATCCATCCTCTGGAAGAATACCAACAAATAAAGCTTTAAAATTTTATATAAATAGAGTGGTTGAAAGAATGGGTTTAACTCCATCCTTGAGAATAGATAGAGAGATAACAGACCTAACACTCATTGATAAGGAAGATTCTATAGATACATTCTTAACACATCTTTCGAAGCTTACAAATGCAATTTCGTTTTTCTTCTACACTTTGCCAACAAATGAGAAAATAAAGAATGTTCACCTTATTCAATGCTCCGAGAGAAAAGTCCTATTTATAATAATAGGAGAGGATAAGGTAGAGGAGCATATAATAAACTCAGATGAGGAAATTGAGGAAGATGTACTCGCAGAGATTAAAAAATATGTTTTAAAATGGATAGATTCATCAAATGATGACTTTATTGATAAATGGGAGAGAATCTATCCAGTAATTATTTCCGAAATAAGGAGAGTTATTGAAGAAAGAAGGAAGAGGAAGGAACTTGGAGAAATGTATATAAAGGGAATTAGAAATATTTTAAATTATGAAGAGGTAAAACTCTCTAAGGATATAGACACCCTCGTTTCCTTTATGGAGGATAAAAGCAGAGTGAATTCACTTATAAACTTCCTTTCAGAATTCAAGAGACTTCTCGTTGTCCTGGGAGAAGAAACGCCTGAATTTAAGTTTGAAAAAACTGTGCTTATAAATCTACCATATGTAAAGGATGAATATGTGGAAGGTGGAATAGGATTTCTCACACCAAAGAGAATAGATTTTGAAAGACTGCTTAGATTACTTGAAAGATATGCGAGAAGGATAAAAAAAGCATTGGAGCAGATATAGTGCATCAGTTCTTTGTTTCCTCAAAAAGGGGAGATGTTGTTAGGATAACAGGAGAAGATGCCCATCATATAATAAGGGTTCTTAGACTAAAAACAGGGGAAGAAATTTTTATAGTAGTTGGGAGGGGAGAGAGATTTAAAGGAGAGATATGGAAATTTAAGGATGGTGAAGTTCTTGTAAAGTTAAAGGAAAGGGTGAATACAAGATTTGAACCAAATATTTCTCTCTCAATTGCCCAGTCGCTACCCAAAGGGAGAAAGTTTGAAGAGGTTATTAAGACATGCACAGAACTTGGAGTAATAGAATTCTTTCCTATAATTTCGGAGAGAACCGTTGTTAAAGTGAGAGAAGAAAAGGTCAATAGATGGAGAAGAATAGCTAAGGAAGAGGCTATGCTTTCAAAAAGAGATATAATTCCAGAAGTTCATGATGTTTCAAGATTTGAAGACTTTATCAGGGAAAATTCAGATAGATTCGAAGATAAACTCCTCTTCTGGGAGCTTGAGAGAGAAAGATTTTTAAGAGATGTAAAGGTAAAAGAAAGTGTTATTGCCCTTATTGGGAATGAGGGTGGTTGGAGTCAAAAAGAGGTTGAAATGGCACAGAAGTACGGATTCATTACCGTTGGACTTGGTAACAGGATACTGAGGGCAGAAGTTGCCCCTGTAGTCATATCTTCACTTATACTATTTAAGAGTGGTGATTTAGGTTGAAGAAAATTAAAGTATATTTCCACACACTCGGCTGTAAGGTAAATCAATACGATACCCAACTTATGATTGAGAATCTCTTGCTTGATGAAAGATTTGAGATAACCAGAGAGATGGATAAGGCAGATGTGTTTGTGGTAAATACATGTGTTGTGACAGAAAAGGCTGAAAAGGAAAGTAAAAAACTCATTAGAAAATTCTCTTCAAAAGGAAAGGTTGTTGTTACAGGGTGTCTTCCAGAAAAAGAGTTTCCAAGTTATTCTAATATACCCTATCTGAAATTAAGGGATGAAAAAAATATTAGAAATGTCATTCTTTCACTCTTTGGTGAATCTGAAAGCAGTCTTTCTTATAGAGAAAATATCACAAGATTTTATGGAAGAACAAGGGCTTTTGTAAAAGTTCAGGAAGGATGTGATAGATTCTGCTCTTATTGTATAGTGGCGTATCTCAGAGGAAAACCAAGATCAAGAAACCCTGAAGAGATATTAAGGGAGATAAGAAACCTTATATCCAATGGATATAGAGAAATAGTTCTCACAGGAACTCAAATTGGACTCTATGGCTATGGAGAAGATAAAAACCTTGCTTCACTTATAAGAGAGATTTTAAAAATTCCATCTGACTTTAGAATTAGAATCTCCTCCATAAATCCGGAATTTATTGATAACTCATTAATAGAAATTATGAAAGAAGAGAGAGTATGTCCACACCTTCATCTATCACTCCAGAGCGGTAGTGATAGAATACTGAGACTGATGAGGAGACAATATACAATAGCTGAGTTTTTAGAGAAAGTGGAAAGATTTAAGAGAGAAGTTAAGAATGCTACAGTTACAACAGATATAATAGTTGGATTTCCAGGTGAGGAGGAGGAAGATTTCAAATCTACATTGGAAGCTGTAAGGAAAGCTGGTTTTATTAGAGTCCACATATTTCCATACTCAAAAAGAAAGGGAACCCTTGCAGCAAATTTCAAAAATGAAGTTCCAGAGGATGTTATCAAAGAGAGAGAAAGAATACTGAATGAAGTTGTGAGAGAGGTTGTGAAAAATGAAATTGGTAAATTTCTTGGAAAGAGATTAATCGTATTGAATGAAAAAGCAAAATCTGGATACACTGAGAACTATATAAGAGTAAAATTGGATAAGCCGGTTAAGATGAATCAATTCTACATAGTGTATTTACAAAGCATCAAAAATAGTGTAGTATATGGAAAGATAGAGAAAGAATTTTCTTACTCCTCAATAGAGAAAGGAGGTGAGACTTCAAAATGCCCGCAGTTGAAAGAAGAGAAGGAGAAGACCTCGATAGCTTAATAAAGAGATTTAAAAAGGAATGTGAAAGAGAAGGTATTCTTAGCGAGATAAAAAAGAGAGAGTTTTATGTTCCTCCCTCAGTGGAAAGAAGAAAGAAAAAGGCAAAAAAGAGGAGGTGAGAGAGTATAGAAACCTCTAATTTAAAAGAGAGAGCCAGAATAGCATTTAGAAGTGGCGAAGAGGCAGTTTCTTTTTCAAGTTATTACCATAATCTCTTGCAAGAACTGGACAAAGATTTTGGTGTAAAGATAAGATTCACAGGAGAATTTTTGATTATTTACTCCTCTACCTCTTATCCTCCAGATCTTGAAATATTTCTAAAAGACCTTGTGGAGCTTAAGCGAAGGAAAGGTATCTTATTAACCAGAGATGAAATAAGGACTGCTATACAATACATAAAACAGGGAGAGTACAACAAACTTAGAGGAACATTCTCTGAAATTATCCTTATCTCACCAAAGGGAAAGAGGATAAAGCCAAAAACTCCTGGTCAGAAGAAGTATATAGAATTGATAAGGAAAAAGGATATGGTGTTTTGTATTGGTCCAGCAGGAAGCGGAAAAACATACCTCGCTGTGGCATCAGCACTCTCCTATTTTCTTGAGAAGAGAGTGAACAGAATAATACTGACAAAACCTGTTGTAGAAGCAGGAGAAAAGCTTGGATTTCTTCCGGGTACGCTTCTTGAAAAAGTTGATCCTCATTTCAGGCCTCTTTATGATGCTCTATACGATTTTATGAGTGTTGAAAAGGTAAATAGGCTTATAGAAAATAATGTAATAGAAATTGCTCCACTTGCATACATGAGGGGCAGAACTTTGAATGACTCATTTATTATACTGGATGAGGGCCAAAATACAACCAATTCTCAGATGAAGATGTTTTTAACAAGACTTGGTTTTAACTCAAAAGTAGTTATAACTGGTGATATCACACAAATGGATATACCTAACCCACGAGACTGCGGACTTATAACAGCAATAAATATCCTCTCTGGCATTGAAGAAATAGGGATTGTTAAACTTGACAAAGAGGACATTGTTAGACATTTCCTTGTCCAGGAAATAGTGGAAGCCTATGAGAAATTTGAGGAAAAGAAGAGTAAATCTTAAGATAAAACTCAAATTTAAGGACATAATTCCCCTATTAATTCTCTTCCTTGTTTTCTCATCCTTTCTTATATATTCATTTATTCCTCCCTTTGTATTTATAAAGAAAGGTACCACGCTGACAAAAGACCTGAAATCTCCTACAGAGATAGAAATTATTGACAGGGAAAAGACAGAAGAGTTAATAAAAAAAGCTGTTGAGAGTGTTCCAGTACTTTACGAGTATGATCCAGATGTTGAGAAAGATGCCATTAACAATCTCAATTCACTCTTTAAATATCTGGAAAAATGGAGAAATGGCGATAAAAAAGCACAGGAGGAGATATTTAAAGATCTTGGAATAACCTTTCCAAAAGAATATCTTGAGTACTTCTCAAGAATTGGTGAAGAGGAGTTCAATAAAATAAAATCTACATCTATAGCACTTTTGTCTTACCTTTTTCACTCTGGTATAAAGGAGGAGGATCTTCCAAACATTGATACAAGAATTGAGAATTTTCTTTCAGGACAGAAAATAAATGAGATAGAAAGGTACTACATAGTTACCACAATAAAACCCTTCATAAAGGCTAATCTGAGAATTAATGCCGAGCTTACCGAAAAGAGAAGGGAGGAGGCTAAAAGGAGTGTAAAACCTGTAATTATAAAAATAGAGAAGGGAGAGGTAATCTTTAAAAAAGGAACGACAATCGGTGATAAAGAGATAGAACTTTTGAAGAAGTATGGCTTATTGTTTACCTTTAAGGACATTCCGAAGATACTATACTCCTTAATTATAGCCTTTCTACTTTCTCTGCTTTTCTTTATCTTTGTGAGATCAAATGTAAAGATATCCCACAAGGAAATTTACTTCCTTGTGATTATACTTACCCTTGCACTTGTTGCTGGAAAATTTGTACCCAATCCATATCTAATTCCTCTACCATTCTTTGCCATGCTCTCCTTTCTATTCTTTAACTTCTCAGCCTCCACATTGTTTATACTAACTGCCTATTTCTTCTATGCCCTTTTCTTTCCTGAACACATAACCTTTCTTACCCTCTTTCTACTTGTATCCCTTTTCCTGTCAATGCAGGTAAAAAGAATAAAAAATATGGGTGATTTCCTGAAGATAGGATTGGCTATAGGAATCATATCTTCCATATTTTTCATCCTCTTTTCTATACTCATGAAAAACACAGATGGTATCATTTTAAATTCATTAATACTATTCCTGAATGGAACATTTTCATCAATAGTACTTGCTGGACTTGTTCCTCATATTGAGAGAATTCTCTCAATATCAACTCCTTTGGGTTTAGTGGAGCTTCTAAATATAAACAATCCACTTCTAAATGAGTTCATTCTTAAAGCACCAGGAAGTTATCAGCATTCTATAAATGTAAGTACTCTTGCACAGATGGCAGCAGATGCTATTGGTGAGAATGCTCTTCTTGCAAAAGTTGGAGCCTATTACCATGATATAGGAAAGATGTTGAGACCACAATTTTTTATAGAAAACCAATCAACTGGCTTTAACCCTCATGATTCTATATCACCATCTCTCTCAGCTCTAATTATAATTTCTCATGTAAAAGATGGGGTGGAGATAGCGAAAAAACACAAATTACCAAAGGAGGTAATAGATATTATAGCTGAGCATCATGGAACTACATTGGTTACATATTTCTATAGAAAAGCAAAAGAGTTGGATCCAAATGTTCAAAAGGATACTTTTAGATATCCAGGTCCTCTTCCTTCATCAAAAGTTTCAGGAATTATAATGCTCGCTGATTCCATAGAGGCAACTGCAAGAAGTGAGAAACTTGAAAAAAAGGAAGATTTTGTGGATCTTGTTGAGAGTGTGATAAAGACAAAGATAGAGGACGGTCAACTGGAAAATTCAGATCTTTCCTTTAAAGATATTAACAAGATAAAGGAGGCATTTGTTAAGGTCCTTATGTCTGTTTATCATGAAAGGATAAACTACAATGAAAAAAGTGGAGATTTTAGAGAGAAAGGGAAAGATACCAGTAAAGAAGGATAAAATAAGACAGATCACCAGGAAGATAATGAGAGAGGAGGGAATTTCGGACTATTTAATATCTTTGGTGTACGCTGAAAGAGAACTTTTAAGAGAGTTGAACAAAAGATACAGAAACATAGATAGATCTACCAATGTGCTTTCTTTCTTATATGAAGCCTATCCTTTGCTTTTTGGAGAAATTATAATATCCAGGTATCATGTAGAAACAAAGGGTGAGAACTTTTTGAAACTTTACATTCATGGACTTCTACATCTATTGGGATATGACCATATAGAGAAAGAGGAGAAAGAAATAATGGAGAAGAAGGAGAGTTACTATTTGGAGAAGATAAGCAATGAATCGTAGCATACTTCAGAGTTTTCTATCTGCCTTTAGAGGATTGTGGGTAACATATAAAAGTCAGAGGAACTTTAGGATTCAGGTTTCTTTTGCTATTCTTGCTATATACTTTTCCATTAAGTTTAGAATTCCACCTGAGCATATGCTCTTTGTAATCCTATCCATAGTTTTTGTTCTGATATCTGAGCTTATAAATACCTCAATAGAGATATTGGGAGATAGAATTACTAAAAGTAAGGATCTATGGATTAAGAATTCAAAGGAAATTTCTGCTGCTGAAGTTCTTCTATCTGCCATATTCTCAGTTATAGTGGGATTGGTTGTATTTCTTCCGTACATTAACAGACTCACGATTCCTTCAATTGTTATCTCTCTTCTAATAATAGTCATCCCTGCAATAATAAAAAATGATGATATAATTAAGAGTGAAAGAAAGGAGAGGTGAAAGGCTTGGACGGCTCGAGTACACTTTTATCTGGAATTGAAATTTTACTTTTAGTGTTGCTCTCATCCATCTTTTCTGCATCAGAAGTTGCTTTTATAGGAAGTTCGGAGATAAAGCTGAGAAAGTTAATGGATGAGGGTAACGAAAAGGCAAAGAAAATTCTAAAATTAAGAGACAAACCAGAGAAACTAATAAGTACTATAATTGTTGGTAATAATTTTGTTAACATATTTGCTGCTTCCTTATCAACAGTTCTATTCATAAATTTATTCAAAGAGAGAGGATACCTTTATTCCTCCCTAATAATGACTTTAATTATCGTTCTTTTTGGGGAGATGATTCCAAAGACACTTGCCTCTTACTATCCAGAGTCTCTGTCAATAAAGCTTTACCCATTGTATACCTTCTTCTCTTATGTACTTTATCCCTTCTCCTTCATTCTTAGTAAGATAAACGATGGTATTATGATGATTTTTGGAAAAAAACTGAAGAAAAGCGTTACTGTTGGAGAAGAAGAGTTTAGAATTTTACTCTCTTTAAGTAGAGAAAAGGGAACCATTGATGAGTATGAAAAAGAGATGATAGAAGGTGTATTTGAACTTCAGGATAAACCTGTATATGAAGTTATGACTCCAAGGGTGGATATGGTGGCTTTACCACTTAACGCCACTAAAGAGGAGATAGCAGAGTGCTTCGCAAAGACAGGCTACTCAAGAATACCAATATACAATGGATCCATAGACAACATTGTTGGAATACTTCATGTGAAAGACTTTCTTAAGATTGTTCTCAAAGGTGATAATGGAATTGGAGATCATCTTCATAAACCCGCTTTTGTTCCCGATACCAAAAAAATTGGAGAACTTTTTAGGGAGATGAGAAAAAAGAAGATACAGATGGCTATAGTGATAGATGAATTTGGAGGAGTGGAGGGCTTGGTTACCATGGAAGATATTATAGAAGAAATAGTGGGAGAAATTCAGGATGAGTATGATATAGAAGAGGTGCTGTATAGAAAAATAGGACCAGATACATATGTATTTGACGCAAAGATACCTATTGAGGATGTGGAAAAGGTTATAAATGAGAAGTTGCCAAAGGAGGAATATGAAACATTGAGTGGTCTCTTCCTTGATCTTATAGGCCATATACCTCAGAATGGAGAGAGTGTAACCTACAATTCATTAAAGTTTACTGCCATAGATGTAAGAGGAAACAGAATAATGAAGATAAAGATAGAGAAGGAAAAGGGAAATGAAGAAGGAAAGGATAAAACTTCTAATAGAGGAAGCTAAAGAGGCAAGGAAGTTAGCATACGCTCCTTATTCAAAATTTAAAGTTGGAGCTGCACTTCTTACAAAGTCTGGTAAAATATATACTGGGTGTAATGTGGAGAACGCAAGCTATGGAGCAACTGTGTGTGCAGAGAGGGTAGCCGTGTTTAAGGCAGTTTCTGAAGGAGAAAGAGAATTTGAAGCTATAGCTGTATATGTTGAAACAGAGAACTTAACCTTTCCCTGCGCACTTTGCAGACAGGTAATGTATGAATTTTCTCCAGATATGAAAATAATCTCAGCAAATAAAGATAGATACGAAGTTAAGATTCTTAAAGATCTGTTCCCATATCCTTTTGGACCTAAAGACTTATTAAAATCAGGAGGTAATTAGATGCGTAAAGGCTGGATTGGTGGCAACTGGAAGATGCACAAAACTTTAAAGGATGGTGTTGAAACTGTAGAGAAATTGAGTGAATCAGTGGCACTTTTAAGGGGAAGTGATATCGTTATTTTTCCTCCATTTACCCTGCTTTATCCATTGAAAGAGTTGATTGACCTTCCTCACATCTATCTTGGTGCACAGAATATGCACTGGGAGGAATTTGGAGCATATACAGGTGAAATCTCACCAAGGATGCTCAAAGATGCTGGAGTAAGTTATGTAATAATAGGACACTCTGAGAGAAGGAAGTATTTTGGAGAAACAGACGAAATGATAAACAAAAAGATTATATCTGCGGTAAAACATGGATTGAATCCTGTACTCTGCATCGGAGAGACCCTCGAAGAAAGAAAGAAAGGGTTGGAGAAGGAAGTTATAGAGAGACAATTTAAATCTGATTTAAAGAGAATTCCTTTAAATTCACTGAAGGATATTGTGATAGCTTATGAACCTGTTTGGGCAATAGGCACTGGGGCTAACGCTTCGCCAAAGGAAGTTAGAGAAATGCATAGATTTATAAGAGAACTGATAGGAAAATATGCATCTAAGGATTTTATGGATGAGGTAAGGATTGTCTATGGGGGAAGTGTTAAACCTGAAAACGCAGAGGAACTTGCAGGAGAAGAAGAGATAGATGGATTTCTGGTAGGAGGAGCTTCACTAAAGGCAGATTCATTCTCAAAAATAATAGAGATATTCAATGAGGTAAAGGGGTCTTAAAAATGACAAGAGAAGAGATTGCTAAACTTATAGATCACACTCTTCTAAAACCAGAGGCTACATACAACGATATAAAGAAGATCTGTGAGGAAGCCAAAAAATACCATTTTTATGCTGTGTGCATAAATCCCTCCTTTGTAAAAATGGCAAAAGAACTTTTAAAGGATACTGATATAAAAGTTGCCACTGTCATTGGATTTCCTCTTGGAGCAGATTCAATAAATGCCAAGGTATATGAAACCAAAGATGCTATATTAAATGGTGCTGATGAAATAGACATGGTTATAAATATAGGAGTTCTAAAATCAAAGGATTATGCCTATATATACAATGAAATTAGATCAGTGAAATCTGTGGCAAAGGAAAAAGTCCTTAAGGTTATAATAGAAGCGCCAGTTTTGACATATGAGGAGAAGATAATTGCTTGCAGTATTTCAAAGGCAGCTGGTGCTGATTTTGTTAAAACTTCAACAGGGTTTTCAAAACAAGGAGGAGCCACAGTAGAGGATGTGAGACTCATGAGGTCAATTGTTGGTGATGATGTTGGAGTTAAGGCAGCTGGTGGAATAAGAACATTTGAAAAAGCAGTTGAAATGATAAATGCAGGAGCAAACAGAATTGGTGCATCCTCATCAGTCAGGATAATGGAAGGTTGAACAATAATATCAAAACAGAGTGTGTAATAATCAGAAGACTTCCCTACAAAGAGAAGGATCTTTTTGTAGTGTTGTTCTCCAAAGATTTAGGTAAAATTGTTGCAAGGGCTAAAGGGGGATTAAAGATTAAT
This sequence comes from Caldisericia bacterium, assembly GCA_021158845.1. Classification (NCBI taxonomy): domain Bacteria; kingdom Pseudomonadati; phylum Caldisericota; class Caldisericia; species Caldisericia bacterium. The sequence goes on along the minus strand of JAGGSY010000089.1, from coordinate 2,933 downwards.
ACTAGATGGGGTAGTCTCCTTGAAACTATGAATCTTATTAAAACAAAACTTTACAAAAGGGGAGATTATTTCTACATTACAGAGAGTAAAGTCATAGATACATTTATCAGTATAAAAAGAGATGTGGAAAAGTCTTTTATTGCAATGGAAATGCTGAAATTGATAGACAGAACTCAAGCACAAAATAACGATTCAGAAAAAATATTCCATCTTCTTATTTCAGTTTTAAAAGCCATGAAAGATACAGATAGATTGAAAGATTACTACTATTATTTTCTTTTAAAACTTATTCTTCTTGAAGGAGTTTTGTTTCCTCTGGATAGATGTGTAAAATGCGGAACTAAACTTAATCCACCTTCATTCTTTGATAAAAAAGAGGTAGGCTTTGTGTGCAAAAATTGTGTATCACAATCATCAGAAAAAATAGAGAAAGAAACATGGATTGCACTTAAATTTTTACTTGAAGGAAATTTTGCCAAGATGGAGGGAATACACGACAAAAATTACAAGGAATTGTTTAAAATTCTTTTCTCGGCATATAAGAACAAATTTAGTATTGATATAATGGACTTTGAATTTATATAAAAACTTCAGTAATATCTGGTCACTCTAAATTTATATATATCAACATCATCGTCATAGGGAGATATTCCTGCCTTTAGTTTAGCAATACGAAGCTGTTCCTCTACAGTGTCCACACCCTCAATATCTGGAAGAAGTAAACCTCTCCTGAAACCCTTTGAAACTATAACACCAAATTTTTTTGGATCAAGTTCCTTTATATCCCTTACAGGTTCAGGAGGCTCAAGGACATCTACAGAGTAAGTTATATATTTTAACTCTTCTGGACTTACCGGTGGAAAACGTGGATCTTGTGTAGCTGCAGAGATTGCATTATAAATAATCTCCTCAAGAATATTCCTTTTAGTTGGAAGGTATGTACCTATACACCCTCTGAGTTCCTTCCCTTTGTGCAATGTAACAAAAACCCCTTTCCTTACATTTTTGTAATCCTTCAATAGTTCATCTGGGGGATCTATAATAACACCATCTATTATAAATTTCTCTATCGCCTCTTTGGCAAGTTTTACCAATGGATGCATATAAATTACCTCCTAAAAATACTCACCATATATCCCACTCCAAAAGGTCCCTCATACGAAAGAACTTCAGGGGTAAACTCCTCAAAGGGTAAAGCTCCTATAAGCATTAATATTGGTTTGAATCCACACTCCCCAGCATCTTCCACAACCTCTTCTGGAATGGAGAGGAGAGCTTGTAGATCTTTATTTTCTATGGCAGATACAATTTCTCTATCAAAGAGAGGGCCATTGGGTGTAAATCCATAGGGACCATAGGGAGAGAGTCTATGAGATAAATCACCAGATGCAATTAATCCTATCCTTTTGTCTGTCTGCTCACAGACATCTCTTATAAATTTCCCAATCTCTATCAATCTTTCCCTTGAAGCAGTGAATTCTGGACTCATTGCTACAAGCTTTGATTGGATCTTTGCCTCATTTAAATAGTATAGAGGGACCATAGTAGCATGATCCAGAGGAGTATCTGGTGAAAGAGGCACAAAATTTACACCCTTTTCTCTTCCCTGTTTTATAAGTTCTTTAACTATCAATTCATCGTTTTCATACTCAAGATAGACATGGGGAGCACCAAATTGGGAGAAATCACCATACAGTACATCTGAAGAGTAAATGGATATAGAATTATAAATGTAAGGAGCATGTGGAGATATTATAATTATAGTATCAAGATTCAAGCTTTTAAATTCCTCTGCCATCCTCTTGAGAGATAGATCAGTTCTTCTTACCTTTTCCCTTTCTCTTCCTCCAACTTCTGGTATGAGAAGTGGAGGATGTGGAGATATTGCACCTATTAAAACAGCCATTTTATCTCAAGTTTTCATAGGATATTATTCTTATATTCTGAAAATTCTTATTAAACTTTTCTCCAACAATACATTTATCTATTTTAAGCTTCAAAGCAAGAGCAAGAGCTTCTCCTGTCTCTGGACTCCCACCAACCCTCTTACCAAGATCTTCAGCCATACTTTTTTCAAATTTGGTTAATTTTACAGATTTAAGTTTTGATGATGTTCTAAACTTCAATGGGAGATCCTTTATTGTTTCTTCAGTTACATAGGCTTCCTCTAAAAACGGGAAGAGATCAAGCTCTATAATTCTAAGAAGTGCTTTTCTATCCAAAACTACTCTACCCTTAAGAATGGAGACATCAAACTCCTCCTCTGGTGCAACTGAAGGGGGAATTATTTCCTTTTGAACATGAGAAGGTTCACTGGGAAGAATCTCCTCAGTTTCTTTAGAAGATACTTCACCTGTTTCTGGACCAAAGGCAAATAAATCCTCTATTGTTTGTTTTTCTTTCTCTTTCTCCTCAGGCTTGATTTCTTCAGGCTTTGTCTCAAGAGGAACTTCTTCCTTAGGTTTTATCTCTAAGGATTCTTCAACTTCACTTTTAGTCTCTTCCTTCGTCTCTGTTTCCTCACTGGAAAGTTCTAAATTCTCTTCAGGTTTCACAATCTTCGGTTCAATCTCTTCAGGATTAATTTCAGCCTCCTCAATTAGATTTTCTCCTCCTGAAACATTTATTGCCGCTTTCTTCTTTCTCCTAACTACAACAAAAACAAGTATGAGCAGAAGAAGTAGTATAAGAATTAGGAGAATGAAATTAAATCCTTGAAGGAAAGAGGGAAGATATGGATTTATCTTATCCATGACAGGAACAAGGAATCCTGGAAGTTTGAAACTTATTGGAATAGATATTTTAGGTAATTTTCCAAGTTTAAAAAGTGATGGCAAGATTTTAATGTTATCAACAAAGCTCTTGAATCTGTCGGGAAGTAATCTAAACTCCCATAAAACTTTACCTACCACCCCCTCTGGTATCTTTAACTC
>JAGGSY010000088.1 GCA_021158845.1 Caldisericia bacterium | reverse complement strand
GAATAATAATTTCCCTTGTTCCACAATTTAGAATTTAGGACTCAAGTTAACTTTGCCACTTATTTATTTTTCAATTTAATTTTATCAAAATTTTTTATAAAATTATCTCATGAAGCTTACATCAAGTGGAGGAGTGATAGTCTTTGAAAATAGGGTTCTTCTATTAAAAAGAGAAAAAACATGGGTGTTTCCCAAAGGGAAACTCAAAGAGGGTGAAACCATTGTTGATGCAGCAAAAAGGGAGATATTTGAAGAAGTCGGCATAAAGGTAAATGAACCAGAATGTGAATTGGGAACAACAAGATACAGGTATCTTGAGAATGGAGAAATTTTTGATAAGACAGTTCACTATTTTTTGTTCTTTTCTGAAACAGATGAAGTCAAACTTGAAAAAGGATTTCTTGGGTATGGTTGGTTTTACTTTGACGAGGCAAAGAAATTTATTACCTTTAAAAATGACAAGAAAATCTTAAAAAAGGCAATAAAAATGTTAAAGAGGGGAGAAACCCCTCTCTAATTAAAATCCAAATTTTACATTTACACTAACTGTTATATTCTGTGCTCCAGTAAATATTGGAGTAGTTGATTCACCTCTTAAATTCATATTCTTTCCAATCCAGGAGGGGAAAGATACATCTGAAACATTTATCTCAATTACAGTCTTTATCGTTTCATTTACAGCAGCAAGAGCTGCCTCTGCCTTTTTCTTTGCATCCTCCATAGCAAGGGTAATTGCCTGAAGTTTGAGCTCTTTTTTGTTCAAAACATCAAATGTTATCCCAGATACCACATTTGCTCCATTTTCTGTGGCTGCATCAATAACTTCGCCAATAAGGGAGGTGTCGAGATTTCCCTCTTCATTCTTCTGTGTAATTTTAACCCTAACAATGTTTCTCAATCTATAACCAGTAAGCACTGGAGGTTCATTTTGAGGATATGAATAGACTGGAGTTAATGAATATTCAACTGTTTCAAGATCCTCATCGGTGAAACCGAGATCTTTTATGGCAGTGATGACATTATTCATAATAGTTGCTGCCTTCTCACTTACCTCCTTTGCTGTCTTCCCCTGAAGTTCAACTCCAAGATTTACATAACACACATCAGGCTTCACACTGATAACTCCATGACCTGTAACTGATATTGTGTTCTCTGAAGCTACATTCTCCACATTAGCCACCCTGTTTCCTCCAAAACTCACTCCAAATAGCCCAACAGATAGTATTAAGACACTAACCACAAACAGCACTAAGTTTTTGTTCATTTTTCACCTCCTGTTTATTTAAACTTTTAGATTTTAAAAAAGTTTCAGTATGGAGGAGAAGAGAATGAAACAACCTTTTTCTCCTCTGTATCTACAACTATTCTCCACTCCCTATCCGAAGCCACAAGGATTATGTAATATAAATTATCTTTGACCTTACCACTTTCCACTATCCTCCCACCTTTTACCAAAAAACCAACCTTTGGGTCTTTCTCTATAATTTCTTCTATCTTGTTAAGCATAGAGGAAGTAACTCCTTCTCCATGTATATCGTATCTTAGAAGAGGAGCCTTCTCTCCATAAGAGATTTTTATGATCTTCTCCTCAACTTTAACAATCCTTAAACCAGATTCATAGATAAGAATCTCCCTATCACCCTGTTCTTCTACATTGATGAGTTTATCATCTCTTGTAAGATTATCCAGTAGTGATGATGTGCCAACCTTTTCCATGACATTAACTTCTTCTCTTTTTGTGATATTTTTGTTTAATCTTGGGTAAAAAACAAAATAGAGAGGAATGGCTAAAAGGATTAGGAGTGAAACTACAATGGAAATTTTAAAGAAGGGAGTTAAAATAAATCTCCTTTTACTTTCATACTTTTCCATAAGCTTAATATAAAGCTTTCTTTTAAACTCCTCGTCCTCTATTCTATCTAATTCAAGCTCGTTTAGTTCCTTTTCAAACTTCTCCATCTCACTCATTTAAACCAAACTCCTTTGAAAAAGTTTCGTCTTTCTCTATCTCCTCCTTCAACCTTTTAATACCCCTTCTAAGAAGTGTTTTCACAGTATTCTCATTTTTATTTAAAACTTCTGCTATTTCCTTTATCTTCATCTTTTCAAAGTATTTTAAAGAGATGACTGTTTGATACTTTAAAGGGAGTTTAAGGAGGAGTCTTTGAATTATTAAAAATTTCTTCTTCTTGTCATCTATGGAATAGTCTTTAAAGACATTCCTTATGTCTTCCATTAAAATAATCCTTCTCTTCCTCTTTACATAATCATTAACCTCATTTATTGCTATTCGCATAAGGTATGATGAATATGGAATGCCTCTATCCTTATAGGTTGAAATTGATGAGAGGGCTTTCAAGAAAACTTCCTGTGTTATCTCCTTTGCGTCCTCTTTATCTCCTATTCTTCTAAAGACATAATTTAGTATAAGGGAGAAATACTCATTAAATAAAATACCAAAGGCTTCTTTATCGTGCTTAGCCCTCTCAACAAGAATTTTTTCCTTTTCTCTATCCATTAAATGTATTATACCAGACCGAGAATACCCAAAATCTCCTCTTTAAGTTTAGAGTAAGGATATGCCCCAACTATCTCTCCATAAACTTTCCCATCTTTAAAAATAAGGAGAGTTGGAAGGTTCATAATCTCATACTTCGTGGCTATATCTGAATTTTTCTCAACATCGATGGCAACAAACTTTATCTTCCCATCATACTCCCTTGCCAACTTCTCAAGATGAGGCTTTATTACTTCACATGGATGACACCAATCTGCCCAGAAATCCACAACTACAGGGATCTTCTCCTCAAGAACCTCTTTATTAAAACTCTCCGAACTCACTTCCTTCATCCTCATGTAAATTACATTACCATTAAATTAAAAAATTTCAATAAATTTTCAAAAAGTTTGTTTTTATAATTAAAAGTGGTAGAATGGAAAGTGAAAGTTTTTTTCATTTAGGAGGAAAGAAATGGCATACAAAGTAATAAAAGATAGGTGTACAGGATGTGGAGTTTGTGAAAAGGTCTGCCCTGTGAATGCTATAACCATTGTGGAAGGGAAGGCAGAGATAGATCCTTCGTTATGCACAGATTGTGGCATTTGCGCAGAGAGGTGTCCTGTTGATGCAATTACTGCAGGAACACCAGCTTTAGAGATGAAAAAACCAGAAAATATACAACCACCAATGTATGGTTTTAATGGTGGTAGAGGCATGGGTTATGGAAGAGGAATGGGAGGAAGGTTTGGCATGAGAGGACAAGGAAGAGGTTTTGGTATGGGAATGAGAGGTCAAGGAAGAGGAATGGGAAGAGGAAGAGGTGGAGGTTTTGGAAGAGGACCAACTGGATACTGCGTCTGTCCAAACTGTGGAACAAGGGTGCCACATGAACCCGGTGTTCCATGTAACTCAATGAAATGCCCGAAATGTGGAGCGCCAATGGTTAGAGAATAATGAAGATAAAAGTAGTTGTGGATGACTTATCTGGAAAAAGAGGCTGTTTGTCTGAACATGGTCTTTCTCTACTTATAGAGAGGAATGGTAAGAAAATTCTATTTGATACAGGTTTTGGATTTTCTTTGTTAAAAAACCTTGAGAGGCTAAATGTTAAACCAGATGAGATCTCCTATGTAATTTTGTCTCATGGACATAACGATCATACAGGAGGACTTTTATCTTTTCTTAAAAATAGATCTAAGGAAGTAGAGATATATGCACATCCAGACATCTTTAAGGGAAAGTACAAGGATAAAGGTGAGAAAAAGGATTACATTGGAATACCTGAAAGTAGAGAGACTTATGAAAAGTACGGAGGAAGATTTAAACTAAAAAGAGAATTTTTTGAAATAGAAGGAGGTCTCTACTTCTCTGGACAGATTGAGAGAATAAATAATTTTATGGACAAAACCTTAGTAGTTAAGGATGGGGATGAGTTTGTTATTGATCCCATCTATGATGATATAAGTATAGGAATTAAAATGGATTCTGGGATTTTTATAGTAACTGGATGCAACCATTCTGGGCTTTCAAATACACTCACCCATTTTTACAATTATCTGGGATTACCAATAATTGGAGTACTTGGTGGACTTCACCTATTGAACTTTGAGGATAGAATAAAGGATGCGATAGATGGGATTAAGAAATTTGACTTAAAGAAAATATACCCTTTGCACTGCACAGGAACATATGGAAAATGTAGGCTTCTTTACGAATTTGGGGATAAGGTAAAATTACTAAAGACCTGTGATGAGATAGAAATAAATAGATGAATTCAAAACCTCTTATTATAGCCCACAGAGGTGCATCAAGATATGCTCTAGAAAATACAATTCCTGCCTTCAAACTGGCAGAGGAATTGGGAGCTGACTTCATAGAACTTGACATCCATATGACAAAGGATGGGGAACTTGTAGTTTTCCATCCCTTCCTTATAAGAAACATGAAGATTAGAGAACTCACCCTCAAGGAAATTCAGGGTATAGATGTGGGAGTTTTATTTTCATTTAATTATAGAGGCACATATATTCCAACTCTTAAAGAGGTTCTAAAGGAGGTAAATTTAAAGGTAAACATAGAGATAAAGGGAAATGAAAGAATATATCCGGGAATTTTAGATAAGCTACTTGAGGTTATAGAAGAGTATCCAGTAGAAAGATTTATCTTTTCCTCCTTTGATTTTAATATTTTGAGAAACTTAAAGAAAAAGAGAGAAAATGCAGTAGTTGAAGGTTTATGTTTTTCTCCCTATGGTAAATCATTTCCTTCCTTTCTATCAGGAATTAACCCATACTTCATATTTGTGAGTAAAGGAATGGTGGATAGGATGCACTTAAGAAGTTTGACTGTAAAACCATACACCGTGAATAATCCACTCATGATGAAAAGACTTATAAAAATTGGAGTTGATGGGATATTCACTGATGTTCCTGATGTGTTAAAGAAAGTTATGGAGTCTGAAAAACATTAGTGCCATTTATGTAAGTGGAGATGACCTTTGCATTTAACAAAAATGGATCATTATCTAAAAC
>JAGGSY010000087.1 GCA_021158845.1 Caldisericia bacterium | reverse complement strand
TGGAAGTTCTGATGCTGCCACTGTACTTAAAGCACTTAACTCCATATTTGGCTACCCATTGAGTCTAAAAGATTTACTAAACATTGGGGCAAAGATTGGCTCAGATGTTCCACTCTTTATTAGAGAGGAGAATCTTCTCCTCATAGAGAATAAAGGTGAAAAGGTTATGCCTATTTATGTAAAAGATAGGGAATTTTTCATTGCAGTTGTATTCCCCGGTTTTAGAATCAATACTTCCCATGTCTACTCGTTAGTGGATGAATACTCTTATTTTAATACCTCCACCGATCTGGTGCTGGATAGGCTAATCAGTAATAAAGATTTTTTTTCTTATCTTAAAAATGACCTTGAGAGATTTGCCATTAGATTAAATTCCAATCTAATTAAAATTAAAGAGACTCTAATGAAATTTAAACCAGATGCTTTGGTTCTTTCAGGAAGTGGATCATCCTATGCCCTCTTCTTTAAGACTCCTCAACCTCTTTTTCTTCTTGAGAAGAGTCTAAAGAATTCTCATCTTCAGGTTTTTCTTTTCCATGTCTTAGGGTGGGAGAAGATCTATAGAATAGATAGGCAAACAAAAGAATAGGAAAAACACTCCACTGACCATTTGTAAGACCGAATATTGGCATGTGATCTCCACGGAAAAACTCAATTATAAAAGTCCATATTGAGTAAAGCACAAGAAAAAGGACAAACAATCCTCCTTCAACTTTAATTCTTTTCTTCACCTTGTTTAAGATAAAGAAGGCAATAAAACCACTGGCTGATAGATAAAGCTGTGTTGGATGAATTGGAATTCCAATAGGTCCGAAAGATGCTGGATCATGAAAGACTACAGCCCATGGAACAGAAGTTGGCTTACCATAACAGCACCCATTAAGAAAACATCCAATTCTTCCAATACCAAAACCAAGAGCAAGTGCTGGTGCAGCAATATCTAATATTTTATAAAACAGTCCAAATCTTCTCCAGTAAAAGTATGTAAAAAGAAAACCAAATATTACTATTCCGAAAAATGCAAGTCCTCCATGCCATATTTTGAGTATCTCTAAGGGATGAGTAAGATAAAATAATGGATTATTGGCAAGAACAAATACAACTCTTGCTCCTATAATACCTACAATTATTACCCATATTACAAAATCAAAGTATTTATCCTCGTCTATTCCCTCCTTCTTTGCTTCCCTCCATGCATAGAAAACTCCAGTAAGCACTGCAATGG
>JAGGSY010000086.1 GCA_021158845.1 Caldisericia bacterium | reverse complement strand
GAGCATCAGAACCAAAAGAGACAACAGAGCCAGAATTTATTAAACTTTTTATGGGATAGGTCCACCTACCTCTTTTACCAAGATACTTTTCTATCTTTTCCACATCAAGATAGATGTGAGAAGGCTGAACAGAAAGGTATGGCTTTATATTTTTTATCTTCTCTATAAGGGATTCTGAGAGGATTTGAGCATGTTCAATTCTGTGATGAAGATTCCTTTTCTTCCAAAATCTCTCAAAGATAGAGAGTATAATCTCATTTGCCATATCTCCTATAGAGTGAACCCAAAGAACAAGGTTGTTATCCTCTATCTTCTTAAATATATCTTCAAGTTCCTCCTCATCAAAATAGATAAGACCCCTATTCTTTTTTTCATCTTCAAACCCCTGCTTCATAAAGCAGGTTTTTGAGCCAAGAGAACCATCAAGAAATACCTTAACACCGCCTATTTTCAAAAACTCATCTCCAAAGAAACTTCTTAAACCAAGAGAAATCAGTGAATCAAGTTTTTCAAGAGGTATGGAAGAAAAGATCCTCAATTTAAACTTACCTTCAATAAGAGTGTGAAGTATATCTCCATCCATATTGCAAATAGAGGTTATACCAAGAGAGTGAAGTTTTTTTATGCCTTCATTTATAATCTCCTTTTCAGAATACAAGGAATCTTTTAACTTCACAAGTTCCATTGCTCTATCTCTTAAAACTCCTGTGGGATTTCCCTCTTCATCCCTCTCTATCTTTCCGCCATGAGGGTCAGGAGTATTTTTATCTATGTTAAACTTCTTTAAAACGAGGGAATTTACCCAGAGAGAGTGACCATCCCTTCTCTTTAGAATTACAAATCTATCAGGAAAAATCTCGTCAAGTATCCTTTTGTCTGGCTTTACCTTCCACTTCTCATCATCCCATCCAAAACCATAGATAACTTCTCCTTTGGGCTTAAAGCTTTTTAAAACCTTTTTAACCTCTTCCATTGACTGGATACCTGATAGATTTAGTTCAAAAAGCGTTTTTGAGTAGGAGAGAAGGTGTATGTGGGAATCAAAAAATCCAGGAAGGACAAAATTTCCTTTAAGGTCTACTTCTTTATTAAAATTAATTCCAGTGGGTTCATGGTTACCAACATATTCAAAAACTCCGTCTTTTACAGACATGAATTTGTAAAGTTTGAAATTTTCTCCATAAATGTTTCCATTCTTAAATAGAATCCTCATCTTCTTTTAATATTTTTATAATGAGGTTTAACATTCTATAATTAAGCAACCAATCAATCTCCTTCATGCTTCTTAATAAAGCTTCTTTCATTTTGAGCCAAGCAGGTCCATCAGTCACCCATAAAAATAATACATTACTTTTCTTTGCCACTCTATACATCTCTATGTAACTTTCTGCTATAGAAATAGGTTTGCTTCCCATAACATTATAAAAATTGCACTCCACTATTAGTATTGGTTGATTGTGTTTATAGATAACTATATCATGAGTTTTCCCTTTACTCTTACCTTTAGTGATTTTTGGATAAAGTGAGAAATTAGGATCGTTGTTTACCGAGACATATTCTTTTGTTATAATTTTGCTTACCTTGTTTTGACACATCTTTTCAAATATATCTCCGCTTCTATTCTTTCGTGCATTTGTATCAATCCCAACCTCTACTCCGAGTAAATAATCATGTATATCTTTTATTTCATGAAACAGATCAACAATCCCTGTTTTTATACAAAAATCTATAATTTTTGGAATTGAATTTTTATTAACTTTAGATCGTTTGAATTCAAAAATTAAAAATTGTTCTAATTCGGGATCAAATATATCAACTTTTCCATTTTTAGCTCTTTCAGCTATAAGAAAGGGGATAACCTCCACTATTTGTGGGTATTTTATTAGTAAAGATTGTAGATGTTTTCCTATTTCAGAAGGTTTTACCTTTGTTAAAGAGTTTAATAAAGAGAGTTCATCTAAATATTTATTTATTACTTTTCTGACTTTATTCCAGTCCACAAAGTATTCATAAGTTTTGTTTGAAGGTAGTAAAGTGCCAAAAAAACTTTTTACATACTCTTCAAAACTTTTGAAGCCCAATTTCTTAAATTTAATCATCCTTCCACCATTTTACACTAAATTTATACTTTTTATACTCTTTTTCACTCTCAGGTTTTCTGAAGATAAAAATATGTTCATGAGCAATAAGGTAAAATTCATATCTTTTAGCACGCCATCTTTCTCTGGTGGCTTTCATGTTCCATTGTAACTTAATAATGTCTTCTTTTAAAATAAAGCCTGAATTTAAAAAAGCCTGCATAACCCTAAAAGCAATTGGTATGTAGTGTTTGTGTTTTCTGGTATCTCCAATAAGAATTGCACAGATCTTTCCAGGTTTTAAAACCCTATAAGATTCCTCAGCTACCTTACTCATCTCTTTCAGATATTCTTCAAATGGAAGCTGTGATAGGTCATCACTGAGTTTTTTCTTTTTTGTGTATGAAATTATGCTCGCATAGGGAGGATGAGTAGCGATGAGATCAATGCTATTATCACTAATTTTATCAAGATTTCTTGCATCTCCCCAATATGTTTTTATTATTGGCTCCCTATATTCTTTGAATAGAGGATTATAGGAAAAATTCAGTCTATCTTTTGTAACCATCACAGCATCAAGATTTATATCCAGTCCAATAGCATTTCTTTCCAACAATTTCGCTTCTACTAATGTTGTGCCACTTCCCATCATCTGATCAAGAATCCAATCCCCTTTTTCAGTGTATTTTAGAATAAGATTTCTAGGGATATATGGTGACCAATTTCCACGGTAATTACCTTTGTGAGTAGCCCAATTTCCACGGTCGGGGAAACTCCATACAGTTGTTCGTTCAAGGGTGTAATCCTCGGGAGGACCAAAAGATTTAATATCCCAATTTTTCTGAAATTTTATCTCCACATCCTCTATTACAACCTTCTCTCTAACTTTAAGGAATTCCAAATAATCTTCCTGAGTTATCTCTTTCATTTCTTTATATTTTTTCTCACCTTTCATTATAAATCCTCATCTTCTTTTAATATATCTATTCTTATAGAATTCTCTTAATTTTTTAACTTCTTCATGGGATAAAATCTTTGGTTCTCCAATTAAGTGAGAGAGAATAAAAATTTCTGCTCCCCTCTCAACAAGTGTTGCAACCTTAAAAGCTTCTTTTAGCGTATCTCCAACGGTTACAAGTCCATGATTTCTTATTATAACAGCTTGTTTGTCTTTAAGGCGACTTACAACCTCAAGGGCAAGTTCCTTAGTTCCAGGTGGAACATAATCTGTAACCTCCACTTCTCCACCTATTCCTTGTGCCATGTCCTCTGTTAAAGGAGGAATTGGGATTCCAACTACAGAGAATACACCTGAATACACGGCATGAATATGAAGAATACCACGCACATCCTTTCTACTTTTATATATCTCCATATGTAAAAATTTCTCAGTGGAGGGTTTCTTACCAGAAATTATGTTTCCTTCAAGATCCATAACAACAAGATCTTCTCCTTTCATATCCTCATATTCCATTGCAGAGGGTGTTATCAGAAATTTATCATCCTCCACTTTCATACTCAAATTTCCCCATGTCCCAACTGTCAATCTGTATTCTAAAATTTTATTCACAACTCTCATAAATTCTTCTCTTTCCTTTTTGTAGTTCATCCTTAGCCTCACAGAATATAGGTTAAAAAGAATATAGAATATATGATAATACTAAGAAGAAGGGATTTTTTCCAGTTTAGATTGTACATATACCTAATTCCAATTAATGTATATACAAAGAGAAGGGCTCTTGGAGGGAAATAAAAGAAGAAAAGTATCTTTGATAGGGTAGTTGCATACTTCTGAAATGTGAAGAAGTAGATTAAAGGATAGGAGAGGGAGAGAAACTTATGCTGAAGAAAATAAAACAGGATAACAAAGAGAGTAAATGATGGAAGAGAGATTAATAATCCATCCTCTATGGATTTAAATAGTTTTCTTTCAACGCCAAAGATTTTTATAAAGACCTTAATAAAAAGAGAGAGGAATAAGAAAAATACAAGGTTAAATATTATCTGTATGAGAATACCAATGTTTACTTCCCGAGAGGAACCAAAGAGATTTCTTGCAGAAAAGTAGAGTAAAATAAAAAGAACTATGTAAATAGGAACTATAAACCAAAGGTAATTTTTTTCTTTTCTCTCCTCAAAGAACTTTTTCGGATTAACGAAGAGAAACAGTATATCCACTATGCATGCTCCTTTGCAACCTGCTGATGTGTCTTAACTTCTCCTGCACCAAATATGGCATACTTCGCACCAAGTGGTCCTATTATTTCAAAGAGAACAACAGTTGAAAGGACTATTGTTGTTATATATGAAAGTTCTGGAAAGAGATTCTTTATAAATACGGCAAAACCAATGGCAACTCCTGCCTGAGGAAGCATTGCAAAACCAAGATACTTCTGAACCTTCTTTGGTGCACCTGCAAAGAATGCTCCTATCCTTGAGCCAAATATTTTACCTAAACTCCTCAAGACAACATATCCAATTCCCATAAGCCCAAGCTTTGGAAGAAGGCTTACATCAAGATCTGAACCTGAAAGAACAAAGAAGAAGAGAAGGATGGGGGAAATCCAGTTTTCTACCTCACTAAAAATATTCCCTGCGTTGATACTAAAGTTTGCGAAGATAGCGCCAAGAGCCATATTTGATAGAAGGGGGGAAAGATGGAACTGTCTTGAAAGTCCACCAGTTATAAGGACAAAGGAAATTGCAAGGATAAGGGAATTCTCTTTAGTTTTCGTAAACCTTTCTAAAAATGTGAGTAGAAATCCCATTGCTGCACCTATGACAAGGGAAAGTGTTATCTCTTTAATAGGAGCAAAAACTGCCTCTCCGATACTTAATCCTCCACCCTTTAGAAGAACTCTCACAATAACAACTGATATATCAAAGAGGATAATTCCAACAGCATCATCAAAGGTAACTGCCATGAGAAGATAGTTTGTTAAAGTTCCTTTTGCCCTATACTCTCTTACCACCATAAATGTGGCTGCAGGAGCTGTCGCTGCAGCACATGCGCCAAGAAGAAGAGAAATTGGGACTGGATGCTTTACATATAAAATCCCAGTGGTTGTAAGGATTAGAAAGCCTCCTCCGACTATTACCGCTGTAAGTGTTGATTCAAGTAGAGATACAATTATACCTCTTGTTCCTATCTCAACTATGTTTTTCCACCTGAATGTATCACCAATCAGAAACGCTATAAATCCTAAAGCAACAACACTAATTATCTCCTCCCATCTCACTATGGAAGGGGAAACGATGTTTGCCACACTTCTACCAAGAAACGCACCAACAACTATATAGCTTAAAACCTTTGGAAGTTTTAATTTACTAAGAAGCCATGCAGCAAGAACTCCTGCAAGAATTATAATACCCGAGTTAAGTACTACATCCATACTATTTTTCTCCCATCTGATTCTTTGTTATGGGGTTGGCAAGACCATACATATGAAGTACCGGCAAAACAAACATTATACCTACCCCTGGTTTATCAATATTTCCAACAACATCAAAAACTACATCAATGGCATCCCTTAAAGTTTTTTCTGTCCTTATAACTGAAAAGATTGTAAAGTTATTTACTCTCTGCTGTGCTCCTGAAATGATCTTTCTGAAAGTTGTAAAAATTGGAACTTCCTCACTTAATAGTCTTCCCATACCTTGAGTCTCAATTACAGTGGCTCCTCTCACATCTACCTCTATAAATCTTTCCAGAATCTCTCTAACATGAGTCTCATGGTTTAATACCACAACAAGTAGATACATATTACCTCCTTTCAGTGAAATTATATAACTACTTTGTAAAAGAAAAAAGCCCCTGAATGTTCAGGGGCTTAAAATTTCACCTAATTATCTATTAATACTCTGGGGGCATTGGTGGAGTTTGAGGTTTCTCCTTCTCTGGAATTTCAGCAACTGCTGCCTCAGTTGTTAGAAGGAGAGATGCAATTGATTCCGCATTCTGGAGAGCAGACCTTGTAACCTTTGCAGGATCAATAATTCCTGCTTTAGTAAGATCCTCTATCTTATGAGTCATGGCATTAAATCCAACTCCATCCTCTGCCTCTTTGATCTTCTCTACTATCATTACACCCTTCTCTCCTGCATTATCTGCAATGAGTCTCATTGGCTCCTCAAGAGCTTTCCTCACAATGTTCACTCCTGCCATGTAGTCTGTGTTATCATTCTTTACGGAATCAAGAACCTTTTGAGCATTTACATAAACTACTCCACCACCAGGAACAACTCCTTCCTCTACAGCTGCCTTTGTAGCAGAAACAGCATCCTCAACTCTATGTTTCCTCTCCTTCATCTCTGTCTCTGTTGCTGCTCCAACCCTTATTATGGCAACACCACCTGAGAGTTTTGCAAGTCTCTCCTGAAGTTTTTCTCTATCATAATCTGATTTTGTCTCCTCGATCTGCTTCTTTATCTGAGCAATTCTTGCTTCAATGTCTTTCTTATCTCCCTTTCCTCCAACAATGGTTGTATTCTCTTTGTCAACCTTCACCTTGTCTGCCCTTCCAAGCATATCAAGGGTAACATTTTCAAACTTTATACCAAGATCCTGAGAGATAACCTGACCACCAGTTAATATGGCAATGTCTCTGAGCATCTCTTTTCTTCTATCACCAAAACCTGGTGCCTTAACTGCACAACACTGGAATGTTCCCCTTACCTTGTTTACAACAAGGGTTGCAAGTGCTTCACCCTCAACATCCTCTGCAATTACAAGGAATGGTTTTCCTGTCTGAACAATCTTTTCAAGTAATGGAAGGAATTCCTGAATAGACGAGATCTTTTTATCTGTAATAACTATGTATGGCTCCTTGAGCTCCACTTCCATTCTCTCAGCATCTGTTATAAAGTATGGAGAGATATATCCTCTATCAAACTGCATTCCCTCAACAACCTCCACCTTTATGTCTAATCCCTGCCACTCTTCTACTGTGATAACTCCATCTTTTCCAACCTTCTCCATTGCATTGGCTATAGCCTCTCCTATTCTCTCATCCTTTGAAGAGACTGTTGCTACCTCTGCAATTGTTTTCTTGTCATCAACCTTCTTTGCTGTGCTCTTTATATAATCTACAACTTTATTTACCGCCTCATCCATTCCCTTCTTAAGCATTACAGGATTTGCACCAGCAGATACAAGCTTAAGTCCCTGATGAACCATTGATTGGGCAAGAACTGTCGCAGTAGTTGTTCCATCTCCGGCAACATCGTTGGTTTTTGATGCAACCTCCTTCAAGAGTTGTGCACCAAGATTCTCAAACGGGTCCTTAAGCTCAATCTCTTTGGCAATGGATACACCATCATCTGAAACTACAGGAGAACCAAATTTCCTCTCAAGGACAACATGTCTTGCTGTTGGTCCGAGAGTTACTTTAACTGTATCTGCAACTTTATCAACACCATCAAGGAGTTTCTTTCTTGCATCTTCATCAAAAATTATGTTTTTTGCTGCCATCTTCTCACCTCCTTATTTATTCAACAATGGCTAAAATATCCCTCTGAGAGAGAATTAGATACTCTTTATCATCAATCTTTACCTCAGTTCCAGCATATTTTGAATAAATTACCGTGTCCCCCTCTTTGACCTCCATTGGGCTTCTCTCACCATTATCAAGAACCTTGCCTGGTCCAACAGCTATGACTTTTCCCTTCTGAGGTTTTTCCTTGGCAGTATCAGGTAAAACAATGCCAGATTTTGTAACTTCCTCTTCCTTCTCGGGTTCAACAACAATCTTGTCACCAATTGGTTTAAGCTTCATACCTTCACCTCCTTTTTTAGCACTTAAAGATTGTGAGTGCTAATTTCAAATTAAATTATACAAACCATTGCATGTTTGTCAAGGGGATACTATAATTATATCCATGAAATACATTGTTTTAATTGTCTCATCTTACTTTATAGGCTCTATCCCCTTTGCCTATATAATTGGAAAGCTTGTAAAGGGTATAGATATAAGAGAGGTTGGAAGTAGGAATCCAGGAGCTGCAAATGTGTTCCGTGAGGTTTCTCCATTCTGGGGAATAACAACATTTATCCTGGATTTTTCAAAGGGATTTATTCCTCCATTCCTTGCCATGAAGTTAAATCTTCATCCAATTATTGTAATTCTCTGTGCCATTCTTCCAGTTGTGGGACATAACTGGTCCATATTTCTTAAGTTTAGGGGAGGCGGAGGTTTATCCACAAGTCTCGGAGCTGCTTTTTCTATTATTCCAGTTGAAACATTGATTGTGGCTTTTGTGTTCCTTGCTCTCTTTTTATATGGCAAGATAAGAAAAAAAGGGGTCGTTCCAGGTTTAACACCTCTTGTAGGAGCAGGTGCAGTATCGTACTTTGTGGGTTTTATTCTTATTATTGTCTTTCGAGAGAATCTATACACATTTGTATTTCTTGCATTTCTGATTCTCATCCAAGTCTTGAGGCACGGAAGAAGTATTGTAAAATGGATTAAAGAGAGAAGGATATGAAGGTTTTAAGATACTATAGAAGAAGAGACATAAGAGTAGAGGAAGATGAAAGGAAGGATGTAGGAAAGGATGAGGTAAGGGTAAAGATCCTCTGGTGTGGAATATGCACCACTGATCTTATAGAATTTGTAAGGGGTCCCATCCTCTATCCAAAGAATAGACCTATAATTCCAGGACATGAGTTTGGTGGAGAGATAGTTGAGGTTGGAGAGAATATCAACGATCTTGAGGTTGGTGATCTTGTCTTCGTCTCTCCTCTTATCTATTGTGGAAAATGTAAGTACTGTATCAATGGAAGAGAGAATCTTTGTTTAAATGGGGGGTATTTAGGTATCACCCATGATGGTGGATTTAGAGAAGAGATTGTTTTAAATAGAAGAAATGTTTACAAAGCTCCAAAAGATATAAATCCAGAACTCCTTGTCTTTGCAGAACCTATGGCAGCTATTATCCATGCTTCTTTAATGGGGGTTGGAGAGAAGTTTCTTGTAATTGGTTTTGGAACAGTTGGATACATTATGGCGCAGTTTTTAAGAAATATGGGAGGAGATGTAACTGTTCTTGAGGTTATTGAAGAAAGGAGAGAGATGGCTAAAGAGATGGGATTTAGAATCCTTGAGAGTGAAAGTGAGAAGTTTGACACAGTTTTTGAGGTTGCTGGGGCAAGTATTGAAGCAATCCAATCTTCAGATCCGATAAAAGCTTCCATAAAGTATGTTGATCCAGGTGGAAAAGTTGTAATTTTTGGAATTCATTATATTCCAATAACATTAAACATCCTTGATGCTTTAACCAGAGAACTCTCAATATCTACATCGTACCTCTACACTCCACCAGATTTTGAGAAAGCTGTGTCTATAATTTCGAATGGAGAGATTGATTTAAGCAGGATTATAACAAAAAAGATTCTTCTTGATGATATTGAGGAAGAGGGTTTTATAGAGCTTGAGACGAACAAAAAGGAGCATTTTAAAATAATCGTCACTCCATACAAGGAGATGATCGAGAATGGATGATAATCTTCTGGACTTTGAACTAACAGACCTTCTCTATGTAATTAAGAAACTTTTAAGGTTGAACTACATAAGTTTGAATAAATGCGGGAAATTTATTGAGCTTGGATCTTTAAAAGAAGAGGCTAAAAAAGTACTCAGAAGAGATGGAGAAGCTGAAATTATACTAAATAGAGAAAATGAATTTTCTCCAATAGATAAATTGACTGTTAACAAATTCTTGAATATTGTTAACATGATATGCACGGTTGAAAGTGAAAATACAAACCTTAAAAAGACAATGGCGATACTGAGACAATTGCCTGAACTTTTAGATGTATTTACCCTCAACATCTCCATTAACAAGCTACTCCCCATGCTTTCCAAAGAACTTTCTCTAATGGCAAATTTTGAAGGTTGTAAAATCTGTTTTACATACAACAACGAGAAGTATGAGGGCTCTTTTGGAAGAGATTTTCACTGTGAAAATCTAAAATCCATATTAGATAATCTTGAACTTAGTGTTAAGTTTGATATAGCAAGGGTGATATGGGAAACAAAGGATATAGGGGCTAAAACACAGATATACATAAAATTTAAGGAACCTGTAAGTAAGGAAAAGGTAGAAGAATTTTATCCAATGATTGAGATGATTGTTCATATACTCCATACATTCCTCACAGAGTATGCAAAGAGAAGAGATATTGAAAGATTCACAGATGAGTTCCTGAATGTATTTGTATCAGCACTTGAGGCAAAGGATCCATTTACCAAAGGTCATAGTATTGGAGTTGCATACTATGCCAAAAAAATAGCAGAGAAGATGAATTTTACCGATGAAAAAATAAAAAAAATAAAGATAGCTTCACTTCTTCACGATATAGGAAAGATAGCCATAAGCGAGACAATACTTAGAAAGGCAGGGTCCCTTACCCCCTATGAGTATGAAGAGATAAAGAAACATCCAGACTGGAGTTACAAGATTATATCCCAGGTGAATTCCTTCAAAAATATAGCGCTATGGGCAAGATTTCATCATGAAAGGCTTGATGGTTCAGGTTATCCCCTTGGATTAACAGGGGAGGAGATTCCTGTTGAATCTCAAATAATTGCAATTTCTGACACTATAGAGTCTATGATAGCTGGAAGACCTTATGCCGAAAGAAAAACAAGGAGAGAAATAATTGAGGAGATTAAAAAATTTTTGGGGAGGTATTGGAGAGAGGATGTTGGTAGGGCTGCCATAGAGATATTAAAGGAGGAAGAGGAAAATGTTAAAAACTATATCGGTAAGAACGACAAGAAGGATTGAAGCTATGGATATTACAGAAGAGGTAAGGAGTGTTGTTAGAGGGTCAGGGGTGAGAGATGGAATCTGTGTTGTTTTTGTTCCACACACCACTGCCGCAATTACAATAAATGAGAATGCAGATCCCTCTGTTATGAGGGATGTTCT
The DNA here is from genome assembly GCA_021158845.1 of Caldisericia bacterium. Classification (NCBI taxonomy): domain Bacteria; kingdom Pseudomonadati; phylum Caldisericota; class Caldisericia; species Caldisericia bacterium. The sequence goes on along the minus strand of JAGGSY010000086.1, from coordinate 18,995 downwards.
TTCAACACTCTCAAAACTTATTCCACACCACGGAGATTATACCCACCTTGAAGGTAACGCCGATTCACACATAAAGTCATCTATAATTGGTTCTTCAAGGGAGATAATCATTGAAGATGGAGAGATCCTTCTCGGAACATGGCAGGGCATATTCTTTCTTGAATTTGATGGGCCGAGAACAAGGAAGGTCTTTGTCAAGGTGGTGGGGGGATGAAGAAGTGTTATGTGATCATAGGAAGGGGAGATATTCCTACAGATTTCCCAAGAAAAGAACTTGGAGAGTATTTTAGTCTAAAGGCGAAAATCATAGGTGGTGAAATTCTATCCAAAGAGGAGTCAGACAGATTCGAAGAACTTAATGAATCGTTAAGAAAATGGAAGAGAAACAACAGAAACGATGAGTACTGGGAAGGATTTTTTGATGTAATTTCTCATATTATGAGAAATGCAGGAACTTCAATCTATTTTGGATTTTATGATTATTGTTCTCCATCAATAACTGAAGCAATTGACAGAGCGGTGAAAAATGGATGTAAAAGGATAATAGTGGCTCCAGTTATGATCATTCCAGGTGATAGAGTATGTGAAATTGAAATAAAAGAGAGACTTGAATTTTCTAAGATTTTACATCCAGAAGCAGAGATCATATATGCATGGCCATACCCAGAAGAGGAGATTGCAGATTTTATTATAAAACAGATAGAGCGGTTTGATAATGATAAATAAAATAGTATCCTTTTTAATAATAATACTGCTCGGATTTATTCTAAAGCGGATTAAGTTTTTTACTGAAAAGGATGGAGAGCTTCTCAAGAAAATCATATTCAACATATCTTTGCCAGCTCTCATATTTGTCTCTCTAACCTCATCAAAATTTGAAGGGAAATTTTTTCTACTTTTTATCATGGTTCCTCTGGCTATGATAGTTCAGTTTTTCCTTTTATTTATTACAGGACTCCTTTTAACAAAAGATAAAAAAATGAGAGCATCAATTATACTCTCTGGAGTTATGGGTAATACTGCTTTTCTGGGTTATCCTCTCATAGAACATGTTTTAGGAAACACTTCCTTGCCTTATGGAATACTCTTTGATCAAATAAACTTCTACTTCTTTCTAATATTTCTCCTTCCCGTACTTGCCCACATTGGAGGAGGAGATAGAGGGGGAATTAAAAAATTCTTTATATCACCACCATTTTTTGCCTTTATAATAGGATTAATTTTGAGGAATTTTACAATACCGAGTTTAATCATGGAGCCCCTCATCCTTCTAAAATATACTATAAGTCCTCTTGTAATGCTTTACCTTGGCATAAACCTTGAACTCAACATTAAACCAAAGGAGATAAAGTATCTTTTACCTGTGAGTGTATTTAAACTTTTGATTTTCCCTTTTATAATACTCCTCATATCCTCTGTTCTAAGATTGGAACCCTTTATACTTAAACCATCCCTTCTTCAGGGAATGATGCCAACAATGATGGCATCAACCATCTTTGGAGCAGAGATAGGGCTTGATAAGAAACTACTTACCAAAGGGGTTACCTTAACAACATTACTCTCCCCTTTAACATTAACATTGCTTAGCAATATACTTCTATAATAACCTTATGTTATAATTTTTCCTGTAAAGATATAAAAAGGAGGAATAAATGGAGAGAGTGAAAGAAGAAATAATAAGATTTCTTTCAAGAGGAGGAAAAGATTTCTGGAGTATAGTATCCTTTTCAAACTATTCTGCAAAAGAGGTAATAGATGCCATAGGAACATTAATAAAGGATGGAATAATAGAAGAGAGAAATGAGAAATTCTATGTAAAAAATCCCTTACCAGAAATTGTTTCCACTTCCTATAGATGCAGTGAATGTAAAGGAAGAGGAGTAGTTGACGAAAAAGATCGTTGGAGAAACCTACTTAATGAGTATAACAACATTGCAAAGGAAAGACCAAGACCTACAACTCTATACGACCAGGGAGTAGTTGATTCTGACACTGCCCTTGCGAGAATGCTTTACATGTTAGAGAGGGGGGATATATATAAGAAAAAGATACTCATACTCGGTGATGACGACCTTATGGGGATTCTATTTGCACTATCAAAACTACCAGAAGAAATAGTGGTACTTGAAGTTGATGAAAGGCTTGTAAATTTCATAGATAGAATTAGCAAAGAGAAGGGCTTAAGCAACCTTAAAGCTATAAGATACGATGCAAGGTGGGAGATACCAGAGGAATTGAAGGGAAAATTTGATGTATTCTTCACAGACCCTGTTGAGACGGTAAAAGGGATAGAGTTGTTTATCTCAAGACTTCTTGAGGGAGTAAAAGGAGTGGGAAGTTCTGGCTACTTTGGACTAACAACCATAGAATCAGATATGAAAAAGTGGCTTGCCATTGAAAAGTCTCTTCTTGAAATGAACCTCGTCATAACAGATGTTGTAAGAAAATTCTCATGGTACTCTCTTGGAGAGGGGGACATACTGGAAAGTGACCTACCTATAATAAAGGAAAATCCCTTCAAATTAGGAAATCCAAAAACTTTATGGTACAATTCCCATCTCTTCAGAGTGGAACTTGTTGGAGAAAAGGTAATAAAGATTAAAGGAGAGGTGGATTGGGGGAGAGACCTCTACTTTGATGAATACACATATGTGGTAAATCCATGAAAAATGGAGTTCTCTTAAGACCTGTTTGGGCTGAGATAAATCTTGATAATCTCAAAAAGAACTATGAAAAGGTAAGAGAAATAATAGGAAATAGAAAACTTATAGCAGTTGTAAAAAGTAATGCCTATGGGCATGGCTCTGTGGAAATAGCAAAGGAACTGGAAAATCTTGGAGCAGACTATCTTGCTGTAAGGAATCTTGAGGAAGGAATAGAGTTGAGAAGCGAGGGCGTAGAGAAGCCAATACTTATAATGGGATATGTATTTCCAAAGCAGGTAAACTATATAGTTGAATTTTCCCTTACACCTACAATCCTCTCTCTTGAATTTGCAGAGGAATTGCAAAGATTTCTTGAAATATACGGCGAAAGGATTAAGGTGCATGTAAAAATAGATACAGGAATGGGAAGGTTGGGAGTTCCCTATAAAGACTCCATTGAGTTTATAAAGAAATTAACAGAGTTTAAAAATATTGAGATAGAGGGAATTTACTCTCACTTCTCCACAGCAGACGAGGAGGATAAATCCTTTACAGAAGAACAATTTAAAAGATTTATGTATGTTGTTGATGAACTTGAAAGGGAGGGAATCAAAATACCATTAAAACACATAGGGAACTCCGCCACTGTAATTGACCTTCCGAAGTTTTCTCTTGACGGGGTAAGAATTGGGATAATGCTTTATGGATTGAAACCTTCAATATTTGTTAGAGAGATAAACCTACATCCAGTTATGAGTATAAGAGCAAAAATAATTTTTTTAAAGAGAGTTGATAAGGGAACTCCAATAAGTTATGGAAGAAAATTCTATACAGAGAGAGAAAGTATTATAGCAACTATCCCCATGGGATATTCAGACGGTTATCCCAGAGCGTTAACAAACATTGGAGAGGTGATTGTAAAAGGAAGGCGGGTGAGAGTTGTAGGTAGAGTGTGTATGGGAAAATTTATGATAGATGTAACTGATATTCCAGACCTGAAAGTTGGAGATGAGGTAACAATTATTGGAAGAGATGGAGAAGAGGAGATCACTGCTACAGAGATAGCAGAGAAACTTGATACAATAAACTATGAGATAGTATCAAGGATAAGTAGATCTGTACCAAGGGTGTATATAAAGGAAGGTAAACCGGTAAAGATAGTGTCTTTTCTTGATGGATGATAGGAGGTGAAAGATGAAAAAGAGAAAAGAAAAAAATCCTGTAAAAACCTATTTCATTGTATCTTCAATTATCATTTTAGCCTTTATTCTTATTGTAACTATTCCATTAATCTTCAAGAAAAATCTATCCTATGACAAAGCTTTAAGTTTAGTTTTTGGGAAAGATGTATCCATTTATGAAACAAGGACAGTAAACTTTCCTGATAGACCAGATACTGGCGTAAGTTTTGATACCATAGTAAACAAGAAAAACACCTTTCTTGGAAAAACGGCAGTAGTTACAATTAAGCATCTTTCTTTGAAGAATAAGAACAATGAAGTTAAACTCCTTGTTGCATTTGACTCCAACGGAAAAATACTAAAAATTCTACCTATGAATGAGATATTAACATCAAGTGATGTAGATTGGGATTCATTCTTTAAAAACTTTGAAGGAAAAGATTATAAGGACCTTCTTACAAAACCCATCCCTCTCCCAGTAGAGGAAGGAGAGGTCTCTATGTTGATTCGAGATAAAATAAAAGAGGTTGCTGCCCTCTCATACATAGATGATCATGGAGTCACTGCATACAAAAACCTTACTTCAAATAAAGAAGAGGAGCATAAAATACTTAGGATTGGTGATAAACTACCTGAATTTGAGGCAATAGACATTGATGGAAATAAAATAAAAAGCAGGGATTTAATGGGAAAGAAACTCATAATAGTTGCAACAAACGCCACATGTGGTTCCTGTATACGGCACACACGTGAATTTGATGAGATGCTATCAAAATATATAAAAAGGAGGAAAGTTAACTATCTTTTTATATCGGTAACCTCCAAAGATAAAACCCTTGAAAAGTATAAAGACTCTAAAAACATAGATTATATGAGAATAGTAATCGATACAAAGAGAGAGCTTGTAAAAAAACTTACAATGGAGTTTACACCAAGAGTTATGTTTGTAGATTCAGATGGAACAATTATGTTCCATGGGAGTCCCACATTCAAAAACATAGAGGAGAAACTAAAGGAATTTTTAGGGCTATGAAAAAATATATACTAATAGCTTTCCTCTTTTTATTTTTTTTAATTCCTCAAGTGAAAATTTTCTCACTTAACTCTGACATAACTATCTACTACTTCTACATAGAGGGTTGTCCAGAATGCGGAAGGGTAGGTCCATATCTTGAACACCTTGCATTGTCAAATAAGAGAATAAAAATAACAAAGTTTAATATAGCAGAGGAAAAGAATCAGGAACTTAGAGCAAAACTTGATGAAATATATGAAGTTGACGAAAAAGAGAGGGGAGTCGTTCCAGCAGTTTTTATTGGAAAAACTGCCCTTATAGGAGAAGAAGAAATCAAAGAAAATTTAATGGAAAAGATAAAAAATTACTCTCCAGAGGATACCCAGTTTTTACTTGAGGCAGCATCATCAAGTATGAGTGGAAAGGAAAGAATCAAAAGATACTTCGAAACATTTGGTCCCTTGATGGTTATGTTGGCAGGGTTGATTGATGGAATAAATCCATGTGCCTTTGCAGTTCTAATATTTTTCATAACATTTCTTCTTACCCAAAAAAGGAGCAGGAGAGAAGTTCTAATAACAGGAATATCTTTTACACTCGGTGTATTCCTTGCTTACCTTCTATCTGGTTTGGGTCTATTCAGGGTAATACTTAAACTTTCTTTTGTTGGAATGATCTCAAAAGTAATATACCTTATCTCTGCAATTCTTGTAATAACTCTCTCTGTCTTTTCTTTTATAGATTATATAAAGATTAAAAAAGGCAAAGGAGGAGATATTTCCCTTCAATTGCCAAGATTTTTTAAAAAGGGGGCAAAGGAGATTATAAAGAAACAACCAAAATCATCTTTAATAGCAGTTACTGCCTTCCTTGTGGCATTTCCAATCTCCCTGATAGAGTTCCTGTGTACAGGACAAACCTACCTACCAACCATAGTCTATATAATTGGAATCCCAGAACTTAGAGTTAAAGCTTTGTTAATGCTTGTAATCTACAATCTTATGTTTGTTCTACCTTTGATACTTATATTTACCGGTGTCTATTTTGGTATGTCCAACAGAGAACTCGGAAGATTGATGAGGGAGAATGTGGGAAAGGTGAAACTGGCAACCTCAATTCTCTTCCTTATCCTTGGTGTATTTCTTATATATCTATCTCTTAAATCCTTTGGTGTTATAATTTAATGGATGAGAAAGAGAAATATAAAAAGAAAAAAAGATAGTTCAAGACGCTTAGCCTTTGTGTTCCTGCTTATATTTGTTATTGTGGTTCTTGTTTCACTAAGAGTATTTAATATTAATCTTTTCTCTAAAGGCAATGAATCAGTAAAAATATACTTTTATGAAGAGGACTCTAAAGAACTTGTATGGGAAAGACACACAATTCCAAAATTTTCTCATATAGAGGAAAAGATAAAGAGGATATGTCTTGAAATAGTAAGAGGTCCAAAAAATAGTAATCTCTCAAGAGTTGTAGATCCAAATACGAAGATTATAGGCGTTGAAACCAAAGAAGATATAGCCATTGTCTCCTTTTCCAAGGAGATTAAAAATAGAATACTTCCTGGAATATCTGGTGAAGCAGCTTCACTCTACTCCATTGTAAACAGTATAGTGGCAAATACACCATTAAGGAGGGTTCAAATTCTAATAAATGACAAACCTGACAATTTCTATTGGGATTCTGTGTCTATATCAGAACCCCTTAACATGCTTACATCTTCTCTTCCCCAGGGCAGAAAGGCAATCATTTACTTCTTTGACAAAAATGCAACCTTTCCCATACTTTATGAGACTGAAATTCCTGAACCTGAGGATAGAATTAGATGGGCAAGAATAGTTTTTGATAAATTAAAATCCGGCCCATCTGGAATATACAAAGATTACCTCATCCCCACGGTACCAAAGATTGCGAATTTGAAGGATATTAGAATTGAAGGAGATGTATTAACCTTAGATTTTACCTCTGATATTTTATCCTACACAGGATTTGGATCTGCCTCTGAAAATGCTTTTATGTACTCTATAATTCTATCCATGACTGAAATTCCGGGTATAAATAAGGTTCTATTTTTAGTAGATGGGGAGGTTCAGGATACCATAGGAGGCAACTTTGATACAAGCAAACCTCTAACAAGATGGTATTTTGATCTAAACCCACCTCCTGAAGGCATGATTGGATATCCCATCTACTATATATATAAAATTAAGGATAAGTACTTCATAACACCTATAACAAAATTCACAAAGGAAGAGGGAGACGGCGTTAACACTATATTTAATGGATTGAAGAACCCTCCAGTTGGTCTTGAAACATTTATACCGAAATCAGCTAAAATTGTATCCCATTCCTTAAAAGGAGACACTCTTAAAATAGATATTAAAATAGACCTCTCCTTCATTGACTCTAAAACAAAAGAAAGATTGTTTTTAAAGGAGCTTGTCTACACATTTACTGACGCACTGAACATTGACAAATTGGATATTTCCATAAATGGAAAGAAACCAAACCTTCCCTTCGGCACAAACATAGAAAATCCCATTTCAAGAGACGAGGTATGAAGAGAATAACTGGAAAGGTTACCAGTGGAATAAAGGAGGGGGAGAAGTACATTAAGATATATAAAGAAAGGATAAAGGATGTTTTAGGAATAGATGTATTTAATGGAACTCTAAACATTAGAACTCCCCTAAGGGTTAAAAATATAAAATTTAAAGAGAGGAAAATCATTAAAGGATTCTCTGGATTTGGCGATATATCCTTATCACCATGTAAACTAAACAACATGAATTGTCACATAGTTCTTCCTGATAAAACAAAATACGAAGATGTGTTAGAGATAGTATCAGATGTTCCACTAAGGGAGAAACTAAATCTTAAAGATGGTGATAGGGTTATCATAGAGATTGATAACGATGATATATGGTCAGGTGTGCTCACCATAAGTGATAAAGGTTCAAGGGGTGAAAGGGAGGATAGATCGGGAAGGGCAATAGAAAAAATTTTAACAGAGAACGGTTTTAATGTAGTTTTCTATAAGATTGTACCTGACGAAAAAGAAATCATAAAGGAAAACTTGATAGAGGCAGAGAAAAGTGGCATAAATCTCCTTATAACAACAGGAGGAACAGGTTTTTCTAAAAGAGATGTAACCCCTGAAGCAACAAGAGAGACAATAGAAAAAGAGATACCTGGTATTCCAGAGTTAATAAGGCATGAAACAGGAAAGATAACAAAAATGGCATATCTATCCAGAGGAATTTCTGGGATAAGAGGAGATATGATTGTAATTAATCTTCCTGGTTCAGAGAAAGCGGTAGAAGAGTGCATGGATGTTATTATTCCCATCCTGCCCCACGCACTTGATATTCTCCTTGGTAGAATTACAGAACATAAGAAATGAAGAGTGTTGTTGTAATAGGTGGGGGGCTTGCAGGAAGTGAAGCTACCTTCCAACTCGCAATAAGAGGAATCAAAGTAACTCTCTTTGAGATGAGACCTAAAAAATTTACACCTGCTCACAAAACAGGCTACCTTTCTGAGATAGTCTGCTCAAACTCCTTTGGTTCAACAGATGTAACAAGGGGCAGAGGAATGATAAAAGAGGAACTGAAGTTATTAAACTCTCTGCTTATAAAAACTGCCTATGAGGTGAGTATATCATCTAAAAAATCTCTAATAGTTGACAGGGAAAGATTTTCTAAGCGTATAACATCTGTGCTTTCATCTATGGAGAACATTGAGATTGTCAGAGAAGAGATGAAAGAGTTGCCAAATGAAAGACCAGTTCTTATTGCCACAGGACCTTTAACATCGGATAGCTTTTCTCTCTATTTAAAAAATTTTTTGGGAGAGGATTTTTTATACTTCTATGATGCCATCGCTCCCATAGTGGATGGATCAACCATAGACTATTCAAAGGCATTCTGGGGTGGAAGATACTCAGATGAGAAAGATTATCTGAATTGTCCCTTAAATGAAAGTGAGTATGAAATTTTCTGGAGAGAGCTTGTAAATGCAGAACAAACTGAGGTAAGAGATTTTGAGAAGGGTAAATTTTTTGAAGCATGCCTCCCAATTGAAGAGATAGCAAGGAGAGGTAAGGATACTCTTAGATTTGGTCCCCTAAGGCCTACCGGTTTGATAGACCCAAAAACAGGGAAAAGACCCTTTGCAGTTGTTCAGTTAAGACCTGAAAATAGGAAAAAAACATTCTTTAGCCTCGTTGGATTTCAAACATCACTTAAGTATGGCGAACAGAAAAGGGTATTCAGACTTATTCCAGCTTTAAGGAATGCAGAGTTTCTCACATATGGTTCCATGCATAGAAACACCTTCATAAACTCACCAAAACTACTAAAAGTTAATCTTGAGTTGAAAAAAGAGGATGGGGTTTTCTTTGCCGGGCAGATCATAGGTTCTGAGGGATACACAGAAAACATAGCCACAGGCCTTGTGGCATCATTAAATATCTTTAACAAACTTCATGGTAAGGGAAGTATCGTTTTTCCCGAAGAGACAATGATAGGAGCTCTAATAAAATACATAACTTCTAAAGAAAATGAGTTTCAGCCAACAAATGCTCATTTTGGTCTTTTACCACCCATCAATGAAAAACTTCCAAAAAGGGAGAGGAGAAAGAGAATGTTTGAAAGAGGAATTAAGAAATTAAAAGAATTTATCTCTTCAGGAGACTTTCCTTATCACCAATTTTGAGATAGCCTTCAGACACTCCATCACTCCCTTCCCCTCAATGGCTATAGATTCAAAGTATGGATAGAGTGTTCCACCTTCATTTAAATCATCATTTAACTCTTCCACACTTAAAGTATCCTTTAAATCTCTCTTGTTGTATTGAAGAACTATTGGAATCTTCTCAACGGAAAGACCAAATTCCTTCAGATTCTCTGCCATATCTTTAAAACTCTCTATATTTTTTTCTCTCACATGTCTCTGAGAATCAGCTACAAATATTATTCCATCAGTTGCTTTAAGGATTGTTTTTCTTGTGAGGGTATATATTGCCTGCCCTGGAACAGTATACAAAGAAAGTTTTATGGTAAAACCCTTTATCTTTCCTAAATCAAGGGGAAGAAAATCAAAGAAGAGTGTTCTCTCATCCTTTGTAGCAATAGAGGTGAATTTTCCTTTAAGCTTCTCGGGAAGATGATCGTAAATGTACCTCAAATTGGTAGTTTTTCCGCTCATAGCAGGGCCATAATAGACTATTTTAAATGTAATCTCTTTTAAAGAATAATTTATCAGCGCCATATTCTATTAGAAGAGAGAGTCCAGTTTCTTCTCCACTTCTGACTCCATTTCTTCCTTCTTGATAGATTCAGGTGGCTTCTCAGAAATATTTTTGAGATAGGGAATAATCTCTGCTCCTATCTTCTTTGCCCAAAATCTAATTGCTCCCACTGGCGCTCTATTGTCAAATACAATTACAAGAAGGACCTGTGGTACAAGAAGAGAAATATGGATGTTGGTTTCTTCGCCTTGATGGAACGTGACGGTAAATTCCTTCTCTCCAAGGAGCTTCGCGAGTTCATTTGTTGCAGAGAAGAGACCAGCAGCAAGAGCAGATATGTTTAGAGCATCCTGTCTTGAAACACCTCCATGTTTTGTTATAAGCTGACCCGATCTATCAGAAAGAAGAATGTTTTTTGCCTGGGAATCGGCAAGGGCTTGAGATAAATAATCATCAATTCTTTTTAGATCCTCATCAGATATAACAACAGAGGACATTCCTTCAGCCATTTTCTACTCCTTTCTTAAAGTTATTATACCCTTTTTTAATAGTTGGTCAATTATCTTTAAAAATTTAACTTTATCCATTCCAGTTTCAGACAATATTTCACCTAAGGTCTTCTTATCATCGCTTTTCATCAATATAACTAATTCTTCTTTGTTAAGAGATACTTTAGAATCATCACTTTGAAATTTAATTTCTATTACCTTCGAAAGAATATCCTTAATGCTTTGGGTTTCATCAACCATGCTCATAGCTTCAATTATCGCTCTATCTGTATCCATTCTAATGGAAGGTGCTGGAAGAACTATATTCTCTTTAAAATTAAACTCTCCTTCCTTGAATAGTAAAATTTCTGCAAGGGCTTCAAGACCAAAATTATCAGGCGAATGTGCATGAATTATCTCTCCATTGTCAAAAAAAATTTCACCTTTATCTCCATTGGGGAGAAGAATCTCAAGTTTTCCAGTCTTTCTTAATTGATTTATTGTTTGTATTAAAGAGGATACCTCTATTATTCCCAATTCACCCTTTAATTTCATACTAAAAATATACCAAAAAACCTCTTTTATATAAAGCGAATCGGACACCAATTTTACTTGACAACTTTAAGTAGATAGTTAATAATTTAAATGTAGATTTTAGAGAATAGGAGAGGATATGGAAAAAAAGAGTGTAGTTGCAACAGAATTTAGAATGAATGTGGATAGGGTAGGTAAGGCGGCACTTCTACTTGCAATGTCTTCAGATGAGGAGGAAGTAGAGTTAAAAAAGAAACTTTCTGAACTTAAGAAGTACAAAATAGGTGTTACGCGGGTAGCAGGATTTGCCTCTGATATTAGAAAAAAGTTGATTCCAGCAGTTCTTGGCGCTGCATTGAATTGTAATGTCATTAACAAAACAGTTCCGGAGGTTCATGCCCTCGTTCATGCCTCTCTTGAAGCGTTAAATTCCCTTATATTAAATGAGTCTTTAGATTCCTCCCTCTCCCTTAAAGTTGGGATAGTATCTGATGGAAGATGGCTTTGTGTTGGAATATTTGGAGATTCAGCCTTTTATCCCATTACAAATCATGAAAAGGCTGCACTTGGAATTATGCATCTAAGGTAGTCTAAGTGAAAGAAAAAACTCTATTAAAAAAAAATTTAGAAACCAATATCCATAAGTTAGAATTATTAAGTATAGGAGATAGGCTCCATATAGGGAATTACAAACTTCACTCAAGATTTAAAAGGGTGGTGAATTTTGTAAAAGATGGTTATCTTGCATCGGTGGTTACAGAGGAAGTGGGAGGAGGTCCTGTGAATATAGTGATAAGAGGTTTTCCGATAAATTGTGTAAAAACTTTATCTGTTGGAGACGGTTTTATAATTGTGAATGAAAGTCGTTTTGAAATAAACAAAAATTTAGTCTACTCTTCAAAAATTGACTTCTCTTTAGAGTTTTCCATGGATAGGTACAAAAAGAACCTTAACACTCTAAGAGATCTACTTATTTTCCATTCACCAGAACGGAGTTTATCCTTCCTTCTGGACAAAAGAAGGGAAGGTTATTTCAAAAGTGAATTTGAAAGAACTTTTGTGAGAAGAATAAAGAAAGGCGCTGATGAGTTGTTCAGTGGAAGAGTAGAATCAGGGATTAATCTGCTAAAGGGAGTAGGCTATGGTCTCACTCCAAGTGGAGATGATTTCATATCTGGAGTTCTTTCAGGGCTCTATATCCTTGAAAATTTGTTTAATTATGATTTAACCACTGTTAGGGCTAAAATATATAAATTATCTAAAACTCATAACCTAATCTCATCATCATTTTTATACTTTTCAAGTAGAGGAGAGTTTTTCGAGAGGGCAAAAAACCTGATTATCTCAATTATTTATAAGAGTCCGAGAGATGTGGAAGAGTACTTCTTTAAGCTAATGGGGGTAGGAGATACTTCAGGGAGTGATATTGGGACAGGATTATTTATGACTTTGATGAAAGGAGGAGAAGTATGGTTGTAAAAGGTGTTGTTAAGAAAGGTCAGTACTTTGATTCTGTGACTCTCATGCTCGTGGCTAAAGGTCTTACAGAGGTTGAAGGAGTTGAAGATGCTGCTATTGTTATGGGGACAGATGAGAACAAGTCCATTCTTGAATCTTCTGGAATGCTGCTTGATGAGTTTAAGCAAGCAAAGGATTCTGATCTCATTATTGTTGTCAAAGCAAAGGATGAATCTCTCGCTGAAAAGATGCTTGAAAAGGCAGAAAAAGACCTTCAGGAGAGCAGAACAAAATTTGAAGAGGCTGGAGACTATCTACCGAAGAGTCTTGAAGGTGCACTGGAGATCATGCCAGATGCAAATCTCGTGCTTATCTCTGTTGCAGGAAAGTATGCTGGAGATGAAGCGATGAAAGCACTTGAGAAAGGCCTCCATGTTATGCTCTTCTCAGACAATGTTCCCCTTGAAAAGGAGATCGAACTTAAGAAGTATGCAAGGGATAAAGGACTTCTTGTAATGGGACCAGATTGTGGAACTGCAATAATAAATGGAGCTCCACTTGCCTTTGCAAATGTAGTGAATCGTGGAGACATAGGAATTGTGGCAGCATCTGGAACAGGACTTCAGGAGGTAAGTTGTGTAATTACAAATGAGGGAGCAGGAATATCTCAAGCTATAGGAACAGGTGGAAGGGATGTTAAAAAGGATGTTGGTGGAATAATGTTTCTTGAGGGAATGAAGGCACTTAACGAGGATGAAAACACAAAGGTTATTGCCCTTGTATCTAAACCACCACACGAGGATGTACTAAAGAAGATTGCAAATCTTATAAAGGAAGAGATTAAGAAACCAGTTGTTGGAATATTTATTGGAGGAGATCCGGAAGTGGTTAAAAATGCCGGAGCCATTCCAGCCAACACCCTTGAGGAGGCAGGACTCATTGCAGCTTCTCTCTCAAAAGGAAAGAGCATGGATGAGTTTAAAAAACTCCTTGAGGAAAGAGAAGAGGAGATTAAGAAACTTGCTGAGGAGGAAGCTTCAAAGAAGAAAGAGGGGCAGAAGTATGTTAGAGGATTATACACAGGAGGAACACTATGTGATGAGGCTCAACTTCTCTTTAAGGATATGATTGGTTATGCATATGGTAATGCACCTCTAAAGGAAGAATTTAAGCTTAAAGACTCATGGAAGAGTTTTAAGAACACAGTGGTTGATTTAGGAGAGGATGAATTCACAGTTGGAAGACCACACCCAATGATTGATTATACCTTAAGAAATAAAAGGATTCTTGAAGAGGCAAAGGATCCAGAGGTAGCAGTAATTCTACTTGATGTAGTACTTGGGTATGGCTCCAATATGAAACCGGGAGAGGAACTTGCCCCAGTGATTAAGAAAGCAAAGGAGATGGCAAAGAAGGAGGGAAGAGATTTATCCATCATTTGCTCCATAACTGGAACAAAGAAAGACCCACAGAATAAAGATAAGGTAGAGAAGGAACTTAAAGAGGCAGGAGCCATAGTTATGCCATCAAATGCTGCAGCAAGCAAACTATCTGCATACATTGTAAAGAAGCTGGGAGGTGATAAGTAATGGCTATAAAGGATCTATTTGGAAAAGAACTCAAGGTTATAAACATTGGGCTTCTCTCATTTAAAGAAAGCCTTGAAGATGCAGGAGTTAAGGTTATTCAGGTGGATTGGAGGCCACCTGCAGGTGGAGATGAGGAGGTAATGGAAGCTCTAAAGAAATTACTGGGAAAGTAAGGAGGTTAAGATGAACATTGATGAATTTTTGGAGTTTATGGGTAAAGTTAAGGTCTATGATCTAACACAGCCTTTGAGTGTGCACACTCCTCCATGGCCAAGCTATATCCCTTTAAGTGTTCAATACTTCAAGAGAATTGCTGGTGCGCACATGGGACAGGGAGCCAATGGTCAGGTAATAACAACAAGCCATCATGTGGGAACTCATATGGATGGAGAGATTCACTTCCATGCAAGTGGAAGATCCATAGGTGAGGTTCCTATTGAAGAATGGATTGGACCTGGTGTTGTTGTGGATATATCTGATGAGGTTGGAGATTACGACCTCTATTCCCCAGAGATGCTCATGGAAAAGGCAGATATTAGAAAGGGTGATATTCTAATCATAAATACAGGGTATCACAGGTATGCGTGGGATCAGCCAGAGTCTGATGAGGTAAGATACTTTGTAAAGCATCCAGGACCTGACCCTGAATTTCATAAATGGGCGCTCGAGATGAAGTTTAAGTGGATAGGTGTTGATTGTGGTAGTGCTGATCACCCCATGAACACAATAATAAGACAGTGGCATCCCAAAGCATTTCAGGAGGCAGAAAAGAAACTTAAGGAAAAGTATGGAAAGAGTTGGGATGAGATGTTCCCTCCCGAGGAGTACTATCAGGTGATGCATCTTAAACTATTCCCTAAGGGACTTGTTCATGCTGAAAACCTTGGTGGTGATATAGACAAGTTAAAAAATAAGAGGGTATGGATTGGTGCTTTTCCATTAAGGGCAATTGAGTTTGAATCCTCTATGATGAGGGTTATTGCCCTTGAACCACCTGAATAATCTGGAGGTACGATATGATTATAGCTCATGAGTTTGAGTATTTTAAACCTTCATCAATTGATGAAGCCATTAAACTTTTAAATAAGTATGGTGCTAAAGCAAGGATTCTTTCTGGTGGAACTGATCTTGTTGTAAGAATTAAAGATGGTTTTGAAACTCCAGATGCAGTAATTGACATTAAAGGTCTTAAGGAGTTAAAGAAGTTGGAATTTAAAGATAACAAATTGATAGTGGGATCCCTTACTACTTTCAACGAAATAATTGATGATGAAACTGTAAAGGAGAAGTTTCCACTTTTATGGGAAAGTGCAAAAAGTGTTGCATCCATGGGAATAAGAAACAGGGCAACAATGGTTGGAAATATATGTTCTGCAGTTCCATCCCTTGATTCTGGACCTGCTCTTCTTCTGTATGAGGCAACTGTTGTGGTAAAGGGTAAAGATGGAGAAAGAAGAATTCCTATTGAAGAGTGGTTCCTTGGACCGAGAAAGACAGCACTTAAAGAGGGAGAACTTGTAGAATACATTGAGATACCTCTCCCACAGAAAAAACATGCAGGATGTTATGTAAAACTTGGAAGATACAATGGAGAAGACCTTGCTCAGGTTGGAGTAGGTGTTCTTGTATTATCTGGAAATGAATACAGAGTTGCCTTCTGTGCAGTAGGTCCAAAACCAACAAGGGCAAAGAAGATTGAATCTCTTCTCAACGGCAAAGAACTTTCCGATTCCTTGATTGAAGAGGCTAAGAAACTTGTAGAAGAGGAGATCTCCCCCATTACAGATATAAGAGCAACAAAAGAGTACAGAATGCATATGGCAAAGGTTATGCTTGATAGAGCTCTTAAAGCAGCAGTTGAAAGATTGAATGGAAAGGGTCCCGATTATGGGACAAGGCTCATATAGGAGGATAAAAATGGAAAAGAAAACCATAACTTTTATCTTAAATGGAGAAAAGAGAACCATTGAAGTTGAACCTAACGATATCCTTCTTGAAGTTTTAAGGACAAAACTTGGAATAACTGCTCCAAAGTATGGGTGTGGGAGAGGAGACTGTGGAACATGTACAGTTCTTCTCGATGGAAAGAGTGTAAGAAGTTGCCTTATTCTTGCAGTAGAGGTGGATGGTCATGAGATAACTACCCTTGAAGGTCTTTCAAAGGATAAGCTTACCCCACTTCAGGAATCCTTTATTGAGCATAACTCATTCCAGTGTGGTTTCTGTGCTCCTGGAATGATAATGACTGCCACAGAACTCCTAAAGAAGAATCCTCATCCAACAGAAGAAGAGGTAAAAGAAGCTATAAGTGGGAACCTTTGCCGTTGTACAGGGTATGTTTCTATAATTGAGGCAATTCTTGACGCCTCAAAGAAATATTAAGGAGGAGCAAGATGAGTGAATACAAATTCATTGGAAAGCCAATAAATAGAATAGATGAAAAGGATAAAGTTACTGGTGCTGCAAAGTATGTTGATGATATAAACTTTGGTCCAAATCTTCTCTATGCAGAGATAGTTGAAAGTCCTTATGCCCATGCAAAGATTCTCTCCATTGATACATCTGAAGCAGAAAAGGTTCCAGGAGTTGTAAAGGTAGTGACTGGAAAAGACTTTCCCTACAAGTTTGGTCTATATATGAAGGATAGATATATCTTTGCTCAGGATAGGGTAAGATTTATAGGAGAGCAGGTCGCAGCAGTTATTGCAAGAGATCCAAAAACTGCGAAAAAGGCTGCAAAACTTGTAAAGGTTGAGTATGAACCGCTTCCAGCAGTTTTTGATCCCCTTGAAGCAATAAAGGAAGATGCGCCAATAATTCATCCAGAGTTAGCTTCCTACCCCCATGTTCCATGGTATTACCCCCATGGTGGGACAAATATCGCACACTGGAGAAAGGTGAGAAAGGGCGATGTTGAGAAAGGATTTGCTGAAGCAGATTTTATACTTGAAGATACATACAGGATTCCAAGATATGCACACTGCTGTATGGAAACACATATTGCAGTAGGTTTTGTTGACTACAATGGAAGGCTTACCATCTGGGCTTCCTCTCAATCCCCTCATACACAGAGACACCTAATCGCTGAAGCGCTCAGACCGCTTGGTTTTACAGAACAGAATATAAGAGAAATTGTCCCATATGTTGGTGGAGGATTTGGAGGAAAAGCTGGAGTAACCATGGAGATAATTGCTGCAGCTTTAGCAACAGCTGTAAAGGGGCATCCTGTGAAGGTAAGGTGGAGGAGAGATCAGGAATTCTACAACACCTATATGAGGCAGCAAGTTATAACTAAATTAAAAGTAGGTGTAAAGAAGGATGGAAGGATAACTGCCCTCGAACGTACAGACTATTGGGATGCTGGTCCATATGTAGAGTATGGAGCAAATGTTGTAAATGCTGCCACTCTATCAGCAACAGGACCTTATAATATTCCTAATATAAAGATGGATGGACTTTGCATATACACAAACTTTCCAGCAGCAGGACCGTACAGAGGATTTGGGTATTCAGAGATAATGTTCTCTATTGAGTCCCACATGACAAGAATTGCAAAAGCACTTGGAATGAGCCCAAGAGAGTTTAGAAAAATAAACGGAATAAAGGAAGGAGATCCACTCGCCTACGGTGCTCCAATGAATGAAAATGGTCTTATTGAATGTATTGATAAGGTTGCAGATGCAATAAAACTTGAGGAGAAAGAGGAGAGTAAAGATCCAAAGAAAGCAATAGGAAAAGGAATAGCAGCATTATGGAAGGCACCAGCAATGCCTCCAAATGTTACCTGTTCTGCATTTCTTAAGTTCAACGAAGATGGAAGTATAAATATACTTGTCTCAGGAATGGAAATAGGACAGGGAATGTACACTGTAATGGCTCAGATTGCAGCTGAAATTCTATCTGTACCACCAGAGAAGATTAGAGTGGAACTTCCAGATACAGATAGAAACCCATACCACTGGCAGACTGTTGCTTCTCACTCTACATGGTTACTTGGAAATGCTGTAAAGAGAGCTGCCCTTGATGCAAGAGAGAAGATATTTGATGTTGTTCATAGAGCACTTAACTATGAAAAGGACCATCTCTATCTTGAAGATGAGAAGGTTAAATGTACAACAGACCCAGACTTTGAACTCCCACTCAAAGATTTTGTGATTAATGGAATTATGATGGAGGATGGAACATACAGAGGTCAGGCGATTGTTGGAAGTGGATCAATCATGGTTGAATTTGCATCTGCGCTTCAGGATCCAGAGACAAGCCAGGGTGGACATCCAAATGTTCACTACACAGTGGGAGCTGGAGGAGTTGTTCTTGAGATTGATAAAGAGACTGGAAGAGTTCACATTCTTAAACTTGCAGAGGCAATAGATGTTGGAAAGGCTCTCAACCCTGAAACTCTAAAAGGGCAGCTTATAGGTGGTGCTGTTCAGGGAATTGCAACAGCTCTCTATGAAGACATGAGGATTGATGAAAATGGAAAGATCCTCAATCCAAACTTCACAGACTACAAGATTCCAACATCTCTTGATATACCGGATGAATTTATACCAATATTTGTAGAAGTTCCTCAACACGATGGACCATTTGGTGCAAGAGGTATGGCAGAGCATGTTATGATTCCCGTTGCTCCAGCAATAGCCAATGCAGTTGAAGATGCTGTTGGAGTAAGGGTAAAAGCAATGCCAATTACAGCAGAAAAGATCGCTCTTGCTCTTCTACACGGAAAGAAGGAGGTTGATGACTTCTTCATGGCTCCAACAAAGAAAAAAGAGGCTTAAAGAAAGAGTTTATAATATCAAATCAAAAGGGAGGCAAACTGCCTCCCTTTTTT
>JAGGSY010000085.1 GCA_021158845.1 Caldisericia bacterium | reverse complement strand
GTATCTTTTCATCTTTACATTTATCTTTGAAATTTCTATGAGATTGTTCATCTGTTCTGGTATAGGACCAAATCTATCTATTAACTCATCTACAACCCTTTCTACATCTTTTATAGTGTAGGATTCATAGAATTTCCTGTATATATGTAGTCTCTCCGCTTCATCTTCTATGTAAGTTCTGGGAATTACTGCAGGAATTTTTAAATCAATTTCGGTAAAGAATTTTATCTTAACAGGCTTTTTCTTTTTCATCTTCCCAATCTCCTCTGAGAGAAGTTCCATATACATGTCAAAACCTAATGCATTTATATGTCCGCTCTGTTCCTTTCCAAGAATATTTCCTGCCCCTCTTATTTCTAAATCCCTCATTGCAATCTGAAAACCTGCACCAAGATGTGTTAACTCTCTTATAGCCTTTAGTCTCTCTCTCCCTTTCTCTGTTACTTTGTGTGGAGTGTAGAAGAAGTAAGCATATGCTTTCCTATCCCTTCTTCCTATTCTTCCTCTAAGCTGATAGAGTTGTGCAAGTCCAAAATTTTGGGAGTCAACAACAATTAGTGTATTAACATTCTCGTTATCCAAACCAGCTTCTATTATTGTGGTGGATAGAAGAATGTCATACTCTCTATTTATGAATTTCATCATTCCTTCCTCTATGTCTTTGCTGTCAAGGGCACCATGAAGAACGAGAATTTTTGCATATGGAATGAGTGATTGAAGGAATTCCTTCTCCTCCTCTATGGTAATGATCTTATTGTGAACATAATAGACCTGACCACCTCTTGAGAGCTCAAATTCTATGGCTTCCTTTATCCTTTTTATATTGAAAGGTTCAACTGTTGTCTCTATGGGTTGCTTACCAGGTGGTGGAGTTTTTATCAATGAAACCTCTCTTATACCGGATAGAATCATCTCCAGTGTTCTTGGTATTGGAGTTGCTGTTAGGTAAATAACATCAACATCCGTTTTCATCTTCTTAATCTTTTCCTTATGTTCAACGCCAAACAGATGTTCTTCATCTACTATGAGGAGACCAAGATCAAAGAATTTCACATCATCGCTTAGAAGTCTATGGGTACCAATTATTAGATCTATTTTTCCGTTTCTTAAATCTCTTATTATACTTTTTTGCTTACTTTTTGGGATAAATCTTGAGAGCATCTCTACTCTTATAGGAAGATTTGAAAATCTTTCCTTTGCAACCTCAAAGTGCTGCATGGAAAGAATTGTAGTTGGAGTGAGAAAGGCTACCTGTTTACCATTTGCAATAACCCTCAATGCAGCTCTCAAAGCAACTTCAGTTTTTCCATATCCCACATCTCCAGTTATAACTCTATCCATAAGTTTTGTGGATTCTAAATCTCTTAAGACTTCCTCTATGGCTCTTTTCTGATCAGGTGTTTCCCTGAATGGGAATGATAGGGCAAACTCCCTCTCCAGTTCATGAACTTCCTTAAAAGGCTCTTTCTTTAAAATCTCTCTTTTAGCGTAGAGTGCTACAAGTTCCTTTGCTATCCTTTCTGCATCTTTTTTGGCTCTTTTTACTGCCCTGTTCCACTCGTTTCCCCCAAGACGTGTAAGTTTTATGCTGCTCTCATCACCAAGATACTTTTTAACTCTATCTATTTTCTCAATAGGAACGAAGAGTTTATCACCCATTTCGTATTCAATGAGTATAAAATCTTTAACCCCTTCCTTCGTTTTTATTGTTTTTAAACCCTTAAATCTACCAATACCAAAATCTCTATGTACAACTAAGTCACCTCTTTTTAGCTCTGAATAAGAAGTTATCTCTTCAAGAAGAGAGGAAGATATACTTCTAAAAGGAACAAATGCTTTCTTTCTTTTCCTTCCAACAACAGCAATTCTCTTTTCTTTTGATAGGAAATTTTCTTTAATTAGTCCATTTATCTTTTCAACTCCTACCTCCTCTTCTCCAACAAATATAACTCTAAAACCAGATGAACGGAGGTCCTCTATAACTTCCATTGTTCTTTGAAGACTATAAAAACTTGGAACAGAAACAAAATCGAAATTCGTTTCCCCCTTCCTTTCCATTCTTATTTCTATTTTTTTATCTACATTTAATGGGATGTTCCAGCTAAGAAACACTGCATCCTTAAATTCATCTTTAAGTTCATTTCCTTTTGAAAAGAGAGATATAGAAGTTTTTGTTAAAACGCTTACTGATCTTTGATTATATGGATTAAATTCCCTTAAATCCTCAACAATATCTCCATCGTATACTATTCTTACAGGCTTTGGAAAATCAAATGGGAAGATATCTATTATTCCTCCCCTTACAGCAAATTCTCCCTTCTCTCTTACGAAATTAACCCTTTCGTAGTCATTTGATAAAAGCTTAATTAATCTTGTGAAAGGAACTTCTTTCCCCTTCATTAACTCTAATTTTTCTCTGTAGAGAGGAATTCTTTCATTAACTACATTTTTTGAGGTAAATGCAACAAAGTGATTGGATTCTAACATCTTCTTTATGGAGAGGATAAATTTTGATGTTGCTTCTCTGTTATTTTTAAGGAGCTCGGGTATGAAAACTACATTTTTTGACTTTGTAAAATTTATATACTCTTCATATATTTCATAAGCTTCATTTTCTTCTTCAGTAACAAAGATTATTTTACTGATTTTTTGAGAAAGAAAA
>JAGGSY010000084.1 GCA_021158845.1 Caldisericia bacterium | reverse complement strand
ACAACATAACCTGGATGTTCTTTGCAGAGAAAGCCCGTGGGCGTGTAGGTAGTAAGGAGTTTTTCTACAAATAAGCTTGGCTCTAGCAAGATGTCAATCATAAAAGGGAAACAGGAGGTAATTATGGGAATTTTTGGTAAAATTGCATTAGAAGTAATAGAACTGTTTGACTCAGGAGAGGCAAAGGACATAACTGAAGCATGGGACAAAGTTGTTGAGAAGGAAG
Source organism: Caldisericia bacterium (assembly GCA_021158845.1). Lineage (NCBI taxonomy): Bacteria > Pseudomonadati > Caldisericota > Caldisericia > Caldisericia bacterium. The sequence goes on along the minus strand of JAGGSY010000084.1, from coordinate 5,767 downwards.
GAAGTTCAACGGCACAAAAAGGATGTCCCAAAGGTGCTTTCCTGGGGCTTTGTGAAGAGGGAATGGTAAAGGGAATTCCACCTGGTTCTTACACGGCTTCTGAGAAAAATAAACAATATGCTATAAAAGCAGTTGACCTACTGCGTAGAATAGAAAGTGAAAAAGGAATTCCTGCAAAACAAGTAGTAAACCAGATATCAAAAGGAAAATTTTGGGAAAAGATAGCACCAGACAAAAAGGAAAACGGCCAATTGGATGTGGTTTTTACTTTAGTAAAAGAAAATTTGATAGAACTGTAGAAAACAGGGAAATGAGAAGCATTAGCTAGTTCCAAAAGAAATTGAGGAAAAGGGTAGTGGTAGGCTGCCAGGGAGATTAGTAAAAAGCCACCTAGGATAGTTGACATAAAAATCTACAATGTATTTACGCCTAAAACTTATTAGAGAGGCATAATATGGCTGGAGAAAACTTAGCCCAGATAAAAGCTAAGATCCGGGAATGTAAACAACGTCCACAAGTGGAGTGTCAAATCGGATGTCTTGAGGATTTATTTTTGAGAACAAACAATTACCTTGTTGCTCTGGAAGTAGGGCACCTTCTGCTGAGATACTTCCGTCCCGATGAAGCTAAGGGCTATTATAAGCAGGCAGCAGAACTTGCCCCAGATGAAGAAACAAAAGAAAATATTAAGAAAAGGATTCAGGGGCTTTCTGAAAGAAAACGTCAAATACCAGTGCGCCTGAATTTTAGAGATCTTCCTCTTCCATCTTTTAGCGTTAGTATTCCCACAGAATGTGATTTTAAACGTGTATTAAGGGAGGCTTTTCAAGCAGCAAAGAACGCTGGTGCAGATTATCTTGTTGTAAAAGCAGGGGATCTTCACAGGCATGTTGGTGGCTATCCTGGTCACAATCACAGAATGCCTGTTTGCTGTGAAGTAATGAGGAGTTTTTTACGTTGTTATAAAGGCGAGATTCTTAATGAACCACCAAAAGGTAATGGAGCCAGTCTAGAGATAAACTATGATCTACGTGCAAGGAAAGAGCGTTTTCAAAAGCCTGCAGAAGGTGAATCAGCAATAGCTGCTGGAGGGATGGTTGTTGGAATAATAAGTGGTGCATTATTAGGAGGAGTACCTGGAGCGGTTATAGGAGGAATTACAGGAGCGGTAGTTGGTACTATCTTAGGAAAAAGCTGTTATTCGAGAGCCGATAGCAATTCCGGCAAAGAAGGCGGCGATGATAAACGAAGTTCATCCATTTGATTACATTACCCTGGAAAGAACGCCCTGCTTTGGCTGTTGTCCTGTTTATAAAATAAAGGTTTACAGCTCAGGCCTGGTGGAGTGGGGAGGTATAGACTTTGTTGCCAGAAAGGGGAAAGGCAGTTGGTATACCAATAATGATACATAAAGAGGTTGGAACATGGCAAGCAAAAGAGTAACCTTATCTGTTGATTCTAAAATTTAGATGAATATAAAAAATACTGCGAAGAAAAGGGCGCATTATCTTATCTAAACAATTTGAATTATTTATGAAAAAGGAAATTAAAAAATTTAAGAAGGGGAGAAAACATGACTAAACAGCTTAAATTAGGTAATGTGGTTTCAGGCGAACTTACTAAATCATTTCTTAAAGCTAAAGAAGAATTTGACAAAGAATATGGAAGTATCTCTTTTTTAAAGAAAAGTTTGGTCCCTGTGAACGGTAAGATTATTGAGAATATAAAAATCAGAAATGAAAAAGGCAAAAAAATAGAAGAATATTATAAATGGCAATTTATTTATTCTCTTATTTATAGCGGATTATATTCGAAAGATTTTATCGGTGTTGAGGTGTATTTTCCAAAAGGAAGCCCTTCCTCAAAACCAATAAAACTAGATGGAGCTATTTTTGACGATGATAATTGGTTAGAGAAATATAATGACTTTTGGCAAAATAAAAACCAAGACTCACTAGATTGGTTAAGAAAGCACCTTATTGTAGCTATTGAATTCAAAAAAGAAGATGGGCGTGATATTGAAAAATACTTTAATCAACAACTTAAACCGGCTATGAAAGAATCTGAGAAAGAATTTGTTATTGGATTCTATTATGATACAGAGCGGGTTTGGATATTTCAAAAGAAGAATAACAAAATATTAAGATATGATGAGTCAAAAAACCAAAAGGGAGGAGAGAGTGGAACAAAAGACTTATCTTTACATCTGCCTGACAGTTATCTCAGTATCCCTTCTTTTCATGATATACTCAATAAAATAATTAAACCAAAAACAATTGACAGAACAAACCGAACTATCGATGATCTGGAAACTATTTCTGGTATACACACTAAACAAGTAAACGATGCACTTTCTAATATACTTCGAACCTTAGATAAAGTTGGACTTGTTAATCAAATAGGCTATGGCTTATTGATTCAAACTTTGGCTCTAAAGATATTTGACGAAAAGACTAATGAAAGAAATAGAAAGAAAAAGTTGAGGTTTTACATTACTGATGAGGAAAGAAAATATAAATCACTTGCAGATACTTCTATTCAAAGGTTTATTGGTAGAATTAAAGATATATATAATGATGCAAAGGGTATTTATCCGACGATATTAGGGCAAAATATTATTGATTGGAAAAACAAATCCCATATTTCTGCTATTGTCTCAATAGTAAAAAATTTTCAGGACTATTCTTTTGTGAAGTCTTATAAAACAGACCTTTACCAATTGGTATTTTATAGGTTTGCCAATGAGTTTGCCAAAGAAAGAAAAGGACAATTTATAACTCCAATATGGTTGATAGATTTCTTGGTGAAGATTGTAAACCCACGAGGTGATGAAACTGTAATAGATCCTTGCGTTGGTATAGCTGATTTTCTTTCTTTAAGTTATGTTAATTCTGTACCTAAGTTAAATGATGCGAATTTATATGGAATAGATAATGATCAACAGATGATTATGCTAGCCCAATTAAATATGCTTCTTAATGGTGATGGAAATGCAAAATTATATTATATTCCCGATAAGGGTTCTATAGATCATAAAATTGATGTTACAGGAAAGGTTGTTGGGATTATACCTGAATTTCATAAAAACGGAAATTGGGATAACTGGCCAGATAAAACCGAAATAAAAAAGTTTGATGTTGTTCTTACTAATCCTCCATTTGGCGAAGATAGAGCATACAGGGCTAAAACATCTGAAGATAAGAAAATTGCAGAATGTTACGAGTTGTGGAATTTATGTAAACAGAAAGACTGGATAGATTTAGGGCTTATTTTTTTAGAAAATGCAGTAAGATTACTAAAAGAAAATGGAAGGATGGGTATAGTCCAATCAAATAGTATCGCATCAATTGACAGGTGGGAAAGGGCACGGAGGTGGTTGTTGGAGAATGTTAGAATAGTAGCACTTTTCGACCTTCCTCCAAATGTATTTGCGGATACAGGGGCAAATACCACTTTGATAATTGCATATAAACCTAAGAAGAAAGAATTAGAAAAACTAAAAAAACAAGGATACGAGATTTTTATTAAAGATATTAAACGAGTTGGATATGAAGTGAGAACTTCCAGAAGGGTAAAATACTATAATCCTCTTTGGAAAATAAACGAGAAAACTTTTGAAATAGAAACAGATAAGGAAGGAAATCCTATTCTTGATGAAGAATTTACAGAAACTATTAAAGAATTCAGAGAATGGGCATTAGGACAAGAAAAAACTCTAAAAGAACTCTTTTTAGGTGAATAACATGGAGTATGTACAAATTCCTAATATAATTACCTATAAGGATTTAGAAGAGAAACATTCTCTTTCTCCAAGTAGCTATAAAATTCTTGCATTTAAAAATAAAAACGTTAAGAAGCTCAGAGATTTATTATTGGAGAAACCAACAAAAGGCGAAGAAGTTGGCTCATTTGCCTATATAAACAAATCAAATTTTTATTTTATAAGAACAAAAGCATTACAATCATCTTATTTCCTACCTGTATTAAATAATGTTGAATGTGCAGTACCAATTTTACCTACAGCTTTTAAAAATTTTAATTTGCAGAAAGGTGATATTTTACTTGCCAAAGACGCAAATATTGGAGATGTTGCTTACTTAGATAAAGATGTGCCTAAATTTATGATTTCTGGTGGAATAGTCCGATTGAGATTTTTAGAGGATGTAAGATACTATGTGTTAGGTTTTATGAAGCACAAGTTTTTTAAAGCTCAAATAGACTTACTGACGGCAAGAGGAGCCACAATAAGACACGCAAAAACATTATGGTTAGATACGCTAATTCCGTTTCCAAATCAACAAAATGCAGATGAAGTAATCAAATTTGTAAGTCTTTTGACAAGATCAATAATAAGAAAAGAAGCGGAGATAAAAAAGAAATATTATAAGATTATGGATCTAATAGATAGAGAGATAAAAGAAAACCAAAAGCCGAATAAATTTTATTATACTCCTCCAACTCTGAAAGATTTAGAAGAAACTGGTAGGCTAGATGCAGGAGTATTTTGTGAAAACTACAAAAAGAAGCAGTTTATTATAGAGAATTATACTCATGGTGCCAAAAATATTTTTGAATTGGGGTTTGACTTTAAAAGGGGGCAAAATTTGCAAGTTTCTCAAATTGGGAGAAGTATTTATACTGAAGAATACAAACCAAACTTTTACAAATTGATTAGACCCTTAAATTTATCAGATTATGGTACAGTAACTAAATATGAATATTTGGGAAATCCGAGGAAACTACAAGTCTTAAACAAAGGAGAAATATTGTTTTCAGCTGAAGGAACTATTGGAAGGTTTTGTGTATTTATTGATATAGATAATAAAGCTATAACAAATATTCATGGTATTACGATTTTTAAGAGGGGTGAAGAAGAGGAGATTGAAAGTATTTTTTTAGGATTATTTTTAGGGTATTTAAGATTGGTAGGATTTCTTGATTATATCTCTGTTGGTGGTCAAGGAGGAAGTTTGGCTCAGAAATACTGGGAATATATTAAAATTCCAGATCTTCCTCGTCCTAAAAAAGAAGAAATATCAAAATACTATTACAATCCTGTCGCATATAACGAAAATAAATTAAATCTCGAAGATTTTGAAAATGAAGATATAAAAATAACTATCGAATCAGGAATTTGGCAATTAGATAAACAAATTAAACAGATTAAACAAAAAGTTGATGCAATTTTGCATAAAATAATTATGGATGAAGAGGTTCATATTTCCTAAATACCAAGGAGAAAGGATCATGAAGCCACCAAAACCCATATTAAAAAGTCGGCGGGCGGATGGGGCTTTCTATGTCTGTTGCAACCAGATACCCCTTTTTACTGATCAACTCAGCAATACACTCCCCGCAAAGAGCAGAGTCTTCTTTAAAAATCCTCTGGGCCTCTTCAGGGCTGTTAGCAAGGACATAAAATTTGTCCGCATATCACCTGCAGCCGGGGCACTTGTGTTCGTCTTTAAAACAGTAAAGCTTCACTGCCAAACCGTTTTCTAAATGTAACCAGCACTTTTTTAGCTATTTCTTTTCCTTTTCCTTCTACTGTTACCTTGAGAGAGTTTTCGTAGATATTTCCCATTTTCCCTCTCCTTTTTATTTTTAACAAAAGGGGAAATAGTTTTTTATTCTTGCCTTATTTCTAGGTAATTCCGAAGATTGTCGGCAGAAGGGTCAGCTTTCTCTGCCGGGGTGGCCTTCAACCCGTTGGTGTTTTTAATAGAAAGAGATGCCTGGGTTCTTGGAGGCTACCATCCCTCATCTC
>JAGGSY010000083.1 GCA_021158845.1 Caldisericia bacterium | reverse complement strand
TTGCTCATGCTGTATACAAATCAGGTATCCCTTATAGAGAAAGAAACAACTCTTTAACCCTTTCATCCCCTTGACATTATCACAGTATCTGGCACCTGGCGTTGCAAGATGGGGGATCTGGTAGAATTAGGGTGTGAGGGTTTATGCTTTGGTTTCTGGAGGAGTTGATTCTTCTTTTTCTCTCTACCTTTTAAAGAGGAAAGGTTTTGATGTTGTATCTGTTTTTCTCTGGATGTATGATGGACAGAGTTTTGTTAATGCAGAAAAGGTCTCAAAGAAATTGGGTGTTCCCTTTCTCATTCTTGATGTGAGGGAGGAGTTTAAAGAAGAGGTTATTAAAAATTTCATTGAGGAGTATAAAAGAGGGAGAACTCCAAATCCCTGTGTGATATGCAATGAAAGGGTGAAGTTTAACCTTACAATAAAAAAAATCCTTCAAGGAGAGGGAAAGATTGCAACGGGACACTATGCTCGCATTGAGGAAAGGGAGGGGAGATTTTTACTTAAAAAGAGCCTTTACAAGGATAAAGATCAGTCATACATGCTCTACAGACTCAAACAATGGGAGCTTGAAAGAGTTATATTCCCCTTAGGGAACTGGAGAAAAAGCAAAGTTAAAGAGAAGGTCCTTGAACTTAAACTACTTGATGAGATTCCACCTGAAAGTCAGGATGTATGCTTTGTCTATGGAAGAAAGGATAATCTTATTAAAGAAAGAATCGGAGAGAGGGAGGGATTAATTGTTCATGTTTCTGGTAAAGTTCTTGGAAAACATAAAGGGATTCAGTTTTTTACCATAGGGCAAAGATCTGGACTTGATGTTTCATGGAGTGAACCTCTCTATGTGGTAAAAATCATTCCAGAGGAGAATAAAATAATTGTGGGAGAGAAGAGATTTGCCTTTAAGAAGAGATTTATTGCAAACAATTTAAACTGGATTTACTTTGATTCCCCACCAGATGTGTTCAATGCAAAGGTAAAAACAAGATACAAAGGAGAGGAAAGGGAAGGGGAGATTAGGATAATAGGGAAAGATAGGGTGGAGGTAATTCTTAAAGAAGAGATCTTTGCAGTGACTCCAGGTCAATCTGCTGTTTTTTACAAAGATGACTATGTAATTGGTGGGGGAATTATAGATGAGGTTGAGTAAAGTAGAATAATTAATTACAATGTATATAAAGGAGGTTTTTATGGCAAAGACCATCTCTGTAAGGCTTAAGGATGAAACAGTTAGAAAGATAGATATAATTTCAAAAGTGCTCAAACGCTCCAGAAGTTCAATTATTAAAGAGTTAATAGAGTCATATCTTGAGGATTTATACGATGTGGAGGAAGCAAAGAGAATTCTCTCAGATAAAGATGATGAGATAATTTCCCATGAGCAAGCGAAAAAAGAGATATTTTCAGATTAAATGGAAGAAGAGTGCGGTTAAGAGTTTAAAAAGACTTACAAAGAAGGTGAGAGAGAAAATAGTAGATAAAATAGAAGAATTATCACACAATCCATTTTATGGTGAGAAACTTAAGGGAACAGAATTAGACTTAAGGAGATTGAGGATTGGAGAATACAGGGTTATTTATCTTGTGGAAAAAGAGAAACTGTATATTCTCATTATAAAAATTGGGCTTAGGGGAGATGTATACAAAAATATTTAAAGGTTTTTGATTTTTCTCTTTACATCTTCAAAGGAGTTTTCCACGAGTATTGGTTCTCCCACACTCTTCATTGCAGATTCAACATCTTTAAGGCCATTCCCTGTGACTATAACCACTATAACTTCATCCCTATCAATTTCGTTGTTTTTGAGCATCTTAAGGAGTCCAGCAAGTCCTGTAACTCCTGCTGGTTCTCCAAACACTCCAGTTAATTTTCCGAGGAAGGGGATGGCAGAGAGTATCTCTTCATCTGAAACTGATATAAACTTTCCGTTCCATTTCCTTGCATACTTCAATGCCATTGTTCCATTCCTTGGTATCCCAACTGATATGGAGTCTGCAATGGTTTTTGGGTTTTTAAGTGGAGTAACCCTCTCCTTTCCCTCGTTGAAGGCTTTAACAATGGGAGCAGAACCCTCTGCCTGAACTCCTATAACCTCAGGGATTTTATCTATAAGACCAAGAGCATACAAATCATAAAATCCCTTGTAAACTCCACCGTATATAACCCCATCTCCTACAGACACAAAGACTTTATCTGGAGCCTTTCCACCAAGTTGCTCCCATATCTCAAGAGAAACGGTCTTTTTCCCTTCCAAGGTGTATGGATTAAAAGCTGTGTTTCTATTGTACCAACCAAATTCCTCTGATGTCTTTATACACAAATCAAAGGCATCATCATAAGTTCCATTTACACTAAAAACTGTGGATCCAAAGACAAGAAGCTGAGCAATCTTTGCCTTTGGAGCGTTTCTTGGAACAAAAATAAAGGAGGGAAGTCCCACACTTGCTGAGACTCCTGCAAGAGATGATGCAGCATTCCCTGTTGATGCAGTGGTTATTGCCTTAGCACCAATCTCCATTGCCTTTTTAACGGCGACAGCAGAGGCTCTATCCTTTAAAGATGCCGTTGGATTTTTGCCATCATCCTTTATGAAGAGGTTTTTAAGGTTAAGTTTCTCCCTTAAGCGTTTAACTTCATACAAAGGAGTCCAACCGATAGATAATGGTGGAAACTCTCCTTCTTCAACTGGAAGAAGCTCCATGTATCTCCATATATTTAAAGGTCTCTCCTTTAATTTTTTTAAAGAAAAGTTTTCTTTTATTTTTTCATAATCATATATAACCTCAAGGATACCATCGTATCCACACTTGGGACATGTGTAGGTTACTTCATCTGGTGAGTATTCACTTCCACAAAGCACACACTTAAGTTTTTTTACAAAAGCCATACAATCCTCCTTTACAAAACAATCATCATTCCGATGGCGGCAATTATTCCCATGGCTCCACCAAACATAAATGTAGCCACAGGAGAAATTCTCTGCCAGAGAATTCCTGCAATTAAAGATGCAGGAAATAGACCTATACCAACAAGGGTTGCATGAAGTCCTATAAGTGTTGCCTTTAAATCCTTTGGTGCAATGTCAGATACAAGTGCCTTGGAAACCCCCTCTGTAAGTCCCATGTAGATTCCATATATTCCAAAGAGAATGTATATAAACAATGGATTCTTTGTGAGTGAAAAGAGTATGTACACAAGTCCGTAAGTAAGATAACCGATAACAATTATCCATTTTCTACCAATTCTATCCGAAAGTCTCCCTGCAGGATAGGAGAAGAGTGCATAGACTGCATTGTAGGTTAAGTAGAGTAAAAGCACTGAAACTACAGAGAAGCCTATGGTTTTTGCCCTGAGGAGAAGGAATTGATTTGATGAATTTCCAAGGGTAAAGATGAAGGTTACAATTAAAAATCCCTTCAGTTTTGAAGGAAGTTCCTTCCATTTAAAGACAAGTTTCTTTGAAAGTTTTCCTCCCCCAGTTTCTCTTGCAAAGAAGAGAACAATGACACCAAGAATTGCAGGGATAAGACTTAAGAGGAGTAGAGATTTGAATGCAGGTAGATAATTTTTTAACACCTCTGTGCTTCCCTTTATTGATTCAAGTTCGTATCTTCTCATAAACCATATTGCAATGAGTACTCCGGTGAATGCTCCAAGGGTATCAAGGGTTCTGTGAAGACCAAAAGCTGCCCCCCTCTTCTCCTTTACCGATTCTGCAATAAGTGCATCTCTTGGAGCAGTTCTTAATCCCTTCCCAAACCTATCTGTTATTCTTCCAAGGAGAACTCCAGGCCAGCTTGACGCAAGAAACATAAACACCTTTCCAATGGTTGATGAGGAGTATCCAAGTATTGCAAGGGGTTTCCTCTTCCCAATCTTATCTGAGATATGACCTGAGAAGACCTTAAGCAGACTTGCAAGACTCTCAGCAATTCCCTCAATAACTCCTATTATCTCTGGTCCTGAACCAAGAGCAACAAGATAGAGAGATATCAAGGGATAGAACATTTCGCTACTTACATCTGTTAAAAAAGAGGTGATGCCAGTAATAATTACATTACTCATTATTCTCCTCCTCAATGGTAAGTATTGTTCCTTTTCCTTTTACGCTTATATAAATTCTACCACTCTCTCCCTCCTTTACATACCTTCCAACTCCTATGTTTTTAAAATTTTTCCCTTTAAAAATTACATAGGGACTATCAAATTTTACATCAACATAGAAGCCTTTTGGAATTTCAATCTTTCCAATAAAAGATGTGGAGTTTATGTTTATTTTTATGGGAGTTTCTCTCCTACCAATTTTCATATTTAAATACAAAACATTAGATTTAATATTTAACTCCTTTATCGGTATTTCTAAAAGATTAATATCCCCCTTTATAACCTTTCCCTTTATGAGTATTTTTGATTTTATATCCTTATTTATGTAAAGATTCCACTCATTTTTTGGGGATTCACTCCAGAATAAATTTAAATCTTTCACAGTG
>JAGGSY010000082.1 GCA_021158845.1 Caldisericia bacterium | reverse complement strand
ACCACTTAATCTACCCTTCCTATACTCTCCTCTTACAATATTATTATACGAGGCATCTGGCGTTGCATAGTGCCGGAGTTGCAGGAATACTTGACACATCTAAAAAATTATTTATAATGTAGTCAATCATGTTTGTGATGAGTTATTCATACTATTATTATTTGTTGAGGTGAGATTCAGGAGAAGGGTTTCTCCTATCCTGGATTTCACCTTAAGCCCACAAATTTGTGGGCTTTTTTATTTTTAGGAGGTAAAGATGAGGATTGTAAGAGGAGCAACTTGTGTTGAAGAGAACTCAATTGAAGAGATTACAAGAAAAACAGAGGAACTCTTTGGTGAGATACTTAGAAGAAACAACCTGTCTAATAGCGACATTCTGGGAGTCATTTTCACGATGACCAATGATCTCACAAAGATTTTTCCCTCAAGGATTGTTAGAGAGAGATTTGGACTCTCCCATACCCCTCTTCTTGACCTTGAGCACAAGTTTGTTGAAGGGGCAATGGATAAATGCATAAGGGTTATGGTCTTTGTTGATACAGACAAAGACCTTGAACCGGTCTATCTTCATAGGGCGAAGAGTCTTAGAGAAGACATTTCTGGAGGTGGTAAATGATTCTCATATTAGAAAGGAATCTTAAAGAGGAGGAGATTCAGAGAATAGTAGAGAAGGTGAAAGAAGCTGGTTTAACTCCACATATTTCAAGGGGTGAGGAGAGAACAATAATAGGACTCATAGGAGATTCAAGGGCAAAGGATAGGGAATACTGGTTAAATGTAAAAGGTGTGGAGGAGGCTATAAGAATTCTAAAACCATTTAAGTTAGCGAGCAGAGAGTTTAAAAAGAAAGACACAGTTGTTGAAGTTGACGGTGTTGAGATAGGTGGAAAGGGAGTTGTCGTGATGGCTGGTCCATGTTCTGTTGAGGGAAGGGAACAGATACTGAATATAGCAAGGGTAGTTAAGGATTCTGGTGCAAAGATTTTAAGAGGAGGGGCATTTAAGCCAAGGACCTCACCTTATAGCTTTAGAGGTTTGGGAAAGGAGGGACTTCTATATTTAAGGGAGGCAAAGGAGAAATTTGGTTTACCGATTGTTACAGAAGCAATGTCTATTGAACAGCTTGAACTTGTTTCAGAGTATGCTGACATAGTTCAAATTGGTGCAAGAAATATGCAGAATTTTTCCTTACTTGAAGCTGCTGGCAAGATAAAAAAGCCAATTCTACTAAAAAGGGGGATGTCGGCAAAGATTGAGGAGTTTCTTCTTGCAGCAGAGTATATCCTTTCGAATGGAAACAGGGATGTTATTCTCTGTGAAAGAGGCATCAGGACATTTGAAACATACACAAGGAATACCCTTGATATATCTGCTATACCTATTTTAAAATCAATAACACACCTCCCTGTAGTTGTTGATCCATCACACGCCACAGGAAAAAGGGAACTTGTCATTCCAGTTTCTCTTGCCTCAATTGCTGCTGGGGCTGATGGTCTTCTTGTGGAAGTTCATCATGAACCGGAAAAAGCTCTGTCTGATGGTTTCCAATCATTGTATCCCCATCAATTCAAGGAACTAATGAGAAAGGGGAAGGTGATAAGTGAAGCAATTGGAAGATTCATTCTTTAGCATCTTTATAATAGGTCTTGGGCTTATAGGAGGGTCTCTTGGGCTTTCCTTAAAGGGAAAGTGGTTAAGATATGGATACGATATAGATGGAGATGTTGTGAGGGAAGCTTTAGAGGTTGGTGCAATTGACAAATCTCTTTCAATTGAGGAGGGATTAAAATCAGATATAGTTGTCATCTCAATTCCTGTCCAATTCATACCTTATTTTATAAGAGAAAACAGGGATAAATTTTATAAAGATTCAATTCTTATGGACACAGGAAGCACAAAGAGAGTTGTTGTTGATGAGATGAGAAAGGTGGATTCATTCTTTATCGGTGGACATCCCATTGCAGGGAAAGAGAAGGGTGGAATAAAAAACATAGATTCACATCTATTTGATGGTAAAATTTTTGTTCTCACAGAGGAGAATAATCTTACAGAAGAGAAAAAGAGAATTGTTTTAAAGCTTGTTAGAGATATAGGTAGTTTTCCTGTATTCATTTCAGCTGATGACCATGATTATATCCTTGGACTCACAAGCCACCTTCCATATGTTGTTTCTCTATCCCTCTTCTACTATCTTATGAAGAAGGAGAAGGACAAAGATAACATTTTTAAATTTGCAGGAAGTGGACTCAGGGATACTACAAGAATCTCCAGTGGAGACCCTGTCATGTCCTATGGGATGATTAAAACAAACCTTGATCATGTTAAAAGATTTGTTTCTGAGTACATAGATACTCTTGAGGAGGTTATTGATGTTATTGAGAAAGGAAAATTTAAGGAACTTGCAGAGAAGGTAAAGGAGAGGAGAGACAAGATATGGTAATGATTGAGCCAATAAGAGGAGTTCGTGGAGAAGTTTCGCTTCCGGGAGATAAATCAATAACGCACAGAAGTTTTATATTCTCTTCCATAGCAGAGGGCTATTCCCTTATAAAAAATCCAAATACAGGAGATGATGTTTTAAGGACTCTTGAGATAATGCAAAGAATTGGTGCAGAGGTCTCTTTTGAAGACAAAGCTATAAAGATTAAAGGTATTGGTATCTCTGGAATAAAAGAGCCAGATGATGTTCTTAATGCAGGGAATTCAGGAACAACCATAAGACTCCTCTCTGGACTCTTTTCAGGAGTTAAAGGAAAATTTTTTGTAATTACAGGTGATTCCTCATTGAGAAAAAGACCTATGAAAAGGATTGTAGAACCCATAAATCTTATGGGTGGTTTTATAACTGGAAGGGAAAATGGCAAATTTCCCCCTCTTGTAATCATTGGAAGAAAACTCAAAGGTATAGAGTATGAACCAGAAAAATCATCAGCTCAGGTTAAAAGTGCCTTAATCCTTGCGGGTTTGAGTGCTCAGGGGAAGACAACTATTTTAGAAAAAGTAAAAACGAGAGATCATACAGAGATAATGCTTGAAGCCTTTGGGGGAAAGATCTTATCTGAGGATAAAAGAATTACTGTATTTCCAGTTGAAAAACTTTATGGTAGAGAGATCTTTATTCCGGGAGATTTTTCTTCTGCTTCATATTTCATTGTATTAACACTTCTTTTGGATAACAGTGAGTTGGTTATAAAGAATGTATCCTTAAATCCCACAAGGATTTACTTACTCCATGTTTTAAGAAGGGGAGGGGCAAATATTAGAATTTTAAATGAAAAGGTGAAAAATGGCGAGATATTTGGTGATATCTATGTTAAATCCAGTAGTCTTTCAAAGATTTATATTTCAAGAGACGAGGCACCTTTACTTATTGATGAACTACCTTTAATAGGTATTATGGGTGCATTTTTGGAGGAGGGTGTCAAGGTTGAAGGAGCAGAGGAACTTAGAGTGAAAGAGAGTGACAGGATAAGACTTGTTGTAGAAAATTTGAGAAATTTGGGTGTTTTTGCCCATGAATTTCCAGATGGATTCTATGTTAAGAGGGGAGAGATAAGGAGAGGTGTTGTTAAGACAGGGTTTGACCATAGAATTACCCTCTCTTTTTCAATTCTTGGTTTGCTCTCAAGGAGTGGTATCTATCTTGAAGAGATAGACTCAATTAAAGTTTCTTTTCCAGGCTTCTTTGAGATTGTAAGGAGGATAAGTTATGGATAGGTTCTATCTTTTAGGTTTTCCTATCTCCCACTCCTTCTCTCCAAAAATCTATAGAAGACTTTTCAAGCTTATGGGAGAGGATGCAGAATACTCTCTTCTTGAGACAAGAAGGGAGGAACTAAAATCAAGGATTTCTAAAATTCTTAATAATAAAAATGTGAAAGGTTTTAATCTAACTCAACCACTGAAGGAAGAGATTCTAAGGTTTGATATTTATCTTACAGGGGTTGCGAGAGAAATAGGTTCTGTGAACTGCGTTAAGGTTAAGGATGGAAGATTGTATGGGTTTAATACGGATTATTCTGGATTTAAAAGAAGTATCATACCATTTTTGGAATATATAAAAGGAAGGGATGCAGTTATCTTTGGTGCCGGAGGAGCTTCCAGATCTGTGATAAAGGCTTTAATAGATGTTGGAGTAGGTGATATTTTTGTTGTAAATAGAACATACAGGAGGGCTCTTGAACTTAAAAAGGTGTTTCATGAGAGGATAATTCCAGTTAAATTTTGTGAGGCAGAAGATGTTGTTGAAAAAAGTAAGTTTATTGTGAATGCAACCACAGTAGGACTAAATGGTAAAGATACCCTAATTAAAGAATCGTGGATAGATGAAGATAAAATCCTTTACGACCTTATATACAATCCGAAAGAAACTGAATTCTTAAAGATTGGAAGGAAAAAAGGAGCCAAAGTTAAAAATGGTTTTACCATGCTCTACTTTCAATGTATTGATAACATAAGAATCTGGTATGGAGGTGAGAGATGTTGAGATTCCATACAGCAGGAGAGTCTCATGGAATGTACCTTGTTGGGATACTTGAGGGGATTCCGAGAGGTTTAAAACTTGATCTTGATTACATAAACTCAATGCTTATCTTGAGGAAAAGAGGTTATGGAAGGGGAAAGAGAATGGATTTTGAGGAGGATAAACCAGAGTTCTTTGGAGGTCTAAATAAGGAGAATATTACAACAGGTGCACCTATAGGATTTAAGGTGAGAAACATAGATTGGGAGAGAGGAGGGAGGGGGAAATTCTCTTTAGTCCCAAGACCAGGTCATTCCGATTTCTCAGGGAGTATAAAATATGACTTTGATAATCTCTATCTTCCAGCGGAGAGAACAAGTGGAAGACTTACTGTTTTAGATGTTATTGCAGGAAGTATATGTATTCTTTTTCTAAGGGAATTTGGAGTGGAGACCTATTTCTTTGTGACATCAGTGGGTGGAGTTGGCATTCCAACAGAGCGGTTTGATGATATACCCTCTCTTTTTAGAAGAGCAATCTCCTCTCCAGTTCTTGTGCCATTTCCTGAATTTGAAGAGAGGATAATGGATGAGATTGAGCATGCCATAGAAGAGAAGGATAGTTTAGGGGGAAGTGGTATTGTGATTTTAAGGGGAGTTCCTGCTGGACTTGGAGATTATAACAGGTGGGATAAAAGAATTGATGGTCTAATTGCTCAAGCAGTTATGAGTATTCCCTCTGTTAAAGCGGTTGAGATTGGAGAAGGTATTGAATCGTCAAGATCTATGGGAAGTAAGTTCCATGATTCATTCCTAATAAGAGGAGATAGAATTCTAAGGGGTTCAAACAATGCTGGAGGGATTGAGGGAGGGATAACAAATGGAGAGGATATAGTTGTAAAATTCTATGCAAAGCCAATTCCAACGGTTAGAAAAGGAGTTAAATCTGTAAATCTTAAGGAGTTTAAAGAGGTTAGATCCAGTTATGTAAGGTCTGATACAGTTGTAATACCAGCAGTATCTCTTGTTGCTGCATCAAGGGTTTCCTTTGTTGTTGCATCCAGTTTTTTGGATAAATTTGGGGGAGACCACATAAAAGATACAAAAGATTCCTTCAACAACTATATCAATTCAAGGAGGAGATTTTGGCAAAGATAGTTTTATGCGGATTTATGGGTTCTGGAAAAACAACTATTGGAAGAGAGTTATCTAAGAATCTTAATATTCCATTTTTTGATCTTGATTCTGAAATAGAGAGGAGGGTTGGAAAAAGGATAAATAAGATATTTCAGGATAATGGTGAGCATTTCTTTAGAGAGATAGAGAAGGATACTCTTTTTGAGTTTTTAAAAAGAAAAGAAGATTTTGTTCTTGCTGTGGGAGGAGGCGCTATCATTGATACTGAGTCCCTTAACGCTGTTCTTAAAAACTCTATTCCCATACTCCTTGATGGAAGGCCTGAGGTTTTTTATGAGAGGATAAAGGGAGATAGAAAGAGACCGCTACTTAATTCCCTCTCTAATTTTACTCA
Organism: Caldisericia bacterium; assembly: GCA_021158845.1. Taxonomy (NCBI): domain Bacteria; kingdom Pseudomonadati; phylum Caldisericota; class Caldisericia; species Caldisericia bacterium. The sequence continues at coordinate 1,329 of JAGGSY010000082.1, read as the reverse complement.
TCTTTTTGAGCAGAGAAGGGATGCTTATTTAAAGATTCCTATAAAAATTGATGCCGAGAGAAACCCTTCTGATGTTGTATCTGATATTATGTGGATAATTAAAAGAAGAGAACTTCATACTCCCCAGAAGATTATTTTACAGGTTGGAATATCATTTTCACTTCCCAGTAAAGAGTTTGATTTCCTGATAATAGATGAGAATGTTTATAAAATTTACAGGGAAAGGTTTAAGATCAAGGATAGATACATTGTGAGAGGAGGGGAAAGGGCAAAAAATCTTAAAGAGGTTTCTTGCATATACGATGCTCTTTCAAATTCAAAAGTTGAAAGAGATGGGAAGGTGGTAGGTGTTGGAGGAGGGGTAGTTTCTGATATTTCTGGTTTTGTCTCCTCAACCTACATGAGGGGTGTGAATCTTTACCTTGTGCCTACAACACTTCTCTCCCAGGTAGATAGTTCTATTGGTGGAAAGAATGGCATTAATCTTTCATCAGGAAAGAATCTTGTTGGAACCTTTTATCTACCCAAATATACCTATATAGACCCTATGTTTCTATGGACTCTTCCCCATAGAGAGATTGCTTCAGGTCTTGGCGAGATATTTAAGTATGGGATTCTTTCTGAAAATGGTATCTTTGAGACCCTTGAGAAATCTTATAAATTTGATTTTATGACAATTTTAAGACTCATATATCCTTCGATTCTTGAAAAGATAAGATGGATTGAAAATGATATGTTTGATAACAAAGGAGAGAGGATTTTTTTAAATTTAGGTCATACAGTAGGTCACATGATGGAAAAAATTATGGGTTTTGGAAATTTAACACACGGAGAGGCGGTTGCATTTGGCATACTCGTTTCAGCATATATTTCAAATAGGTCTAAGATCTTGAAAGATAGTGATTTTGAAAGGATTGTATCCCTCTACAAAAAATTAGGTTTTCATATTGATAAATTTTTGCCAATACTTAATTTTAAGGAAGAGGATTTAATAAGGACACTCCTTTTGGATAAAAAAACAAACCTTAAGAAACTTACTTTAATCCTTCCAAAAAGGATTGGAGAAGTTTTTTTAAAGCGGGATTTTCAGCCGAAGTTACTCACAAAGTTTTTATTAGAATTTTTGAAAGAATTTAAGGAGGAAATATGAAAAGAATACTTGTAATTAATGGACCCAATTTGAATATGCTCGGTGTGAGAGAAAAAAATATTTATGGTGAAAAGGGTTTAGACTGGATTCAGAGGAAAATGGAAGAGGAGGGGAAGAGATTTAAGTTTTCACTCACATTCTTTCAGTCAAATCATGAGGGAGAGATAATAGATAAAATT